>JALFYG010000141.1 GCA_022784805.1 Spirochaetales bacterium | reverse complement strand
CTCTTTTCAAAAGGAACAGTCGAGAGAACATGCAGAGCTTCCCTGAAATGACGGGCATGGATATAAGAAGCGGCAGCCCTCATTTCGTTGGATTCCTCTTCTGTTCCTCCGCTATAACCGTAGTTATAGGAAGACTGGTTATTATAGCCATAGGATGAAGAAGAGGATGAGTATGTCTTATGGTTTATGATGGCGTCATAGGCGGAGTTGATCTCCTGCATCTTCTTTGCAGCTGCAGGATCATTTCCCGTGACGTCCGGGTGGTACTTCTTGGCCAAGGATTTGTATGCTTTCTTGACTTCTTCTTCGCTGGCTCCTGGTTTTAATCCCAAAACTTCATATGGATCACTCATTGCCTCTATCCTCACTCTTGAACCTGCTCCACATGCCATGGTACAGGATATTCTCGAACAATGGCACATAATCATCAAGAGGCATGTGCTCCATGGCTGATGTAGCACAGGCCGCGGCGTCAATGAGCATTGTCTTTATTTCGTTTTCAGTTATATCGGAAGGAAGTGGATTGTATCTATTGTTTTTCTCATCCTTTTTCTTGTCATCCCAAGCGTCAATGAGGTAGATGAATCTTCCCATGCCGCATCCCATCTTTCTCAGGTCTGGGGCAAAGTGGCTCTGTTCATCTTTTACAAAGATTTCTCCCAGTGCTTCTCCGAATAAAAGAGAGTTCTTATAAGCGTCTTTCTCTCCCTTCTTCTCATTTCCCCAGATGAGAGCAAGGTTTTCCTTCAAAGCGTCGCTTTGTCTCTTATAGTCTCTCTCGATATCTGGTAGGAATGGAAGGAAACGATTTTTCTTCTCTTTCTTCTCATCGCTGTTGTAATCCAGGAGGGCATAGTGGGAGAGAAGAATCTGCATAGGAGCAGTGTAATCCATAACGGATGTGGTGAAGAATTTATGCTCTACAATCGGATGGACGAAGCATCTCTCTTTTCCCTCGATTCTCGGAGCATCCTCGATATCTGAAAGAAGAAGGGAAAGAAAGGTCATGTCATAGGAGAGGGAAAGCATACCTGTCTTTCTATACTTATTCTTTAATGTATGGCACAGGCCGCAATATGCTTCCCTGTAGGTTTTTCTGTCCTCTTTTGGGGCATCGGAAGAAAGAACAATATAACCGAACATATCAAGTCTTCCTTATAAACTGCTCTCCGCAGTTGGGACACTTGATTCTGATCTTGCCCTTTCCCCTAGGGACTCTCAACTCTTTTCCACACTGAGGACACTTAAAGAAGGCATGTGTCTTTTCCTCTTCCTTTCGTCTTGCCTTTCTCTCTTTTTCGGCTCTCTCTCTTTCTTCTTTCTCCCTTTTTCTTCTCTCTTTCTCTGCGCTGTCTTCACCTTTGAAGAAGTTCACAAAGGATAAGTTCTCAGCTCTTCTCTTTCCAATGTTTTTGGATAGGGATCTGTAGACACCAAAAAATACGGATACTCCGCCAAGGAGTAGGAATATGCCTTGGATAACACTTTCATCAAATATAGGAGCGGCCAGAAAGAGCACGACGCCTAAGACCACAAGAGTCACTGAGAGTTCGTCTGCTCCATTTCTTCCGCTGAAGAATGGTCTTCTGTAATTGTTCATGGAAAAAAGATAACCCCCTCTAAAATTGTTGCCAATGGTAAATAAGTGTTGTTTTTATGAATCTTTATATTCTTGGGTATTGACCAAAGGTAAATTTGGGAATTATTCTCAATTTCTGTGAAATATGATACTCATTCCAGAAAGGAAATCTTGTCTTTCCTGGAGAATAACTCCCAGCTTTCATTTTCAATGGAAGATATATGCTCATCACTTGGTGATGTGAAAAAAAGTACTGTGTATAGGATTGTCGATTCCTTGGAAAAAGAAGGAAAGGTGAGACGCACGGGAAATTCTGGCAGAAGAACGCAGTATCAATATTCAGGCTCTTTCTGCACGGCACACATGCACATCAAGTGTCGTGTCTGTGGAAAGACGGAACATTTGGATTATGTCACTACTGAGAGAATCAAAAAGGAGGTTGATGACCTTCTGGGATTCGAAACCCTCACCACTACTGTTCTTGATGGGCTATGTGGTGAATGTAGAAAGAACAAGGAGTTGAATTGATATGGCGCTGTTGGTTGTTTTTGGTCTGTCTATAGTATTTGCTGTCGGAATGGTGTTTGCTAAACTCACTTCATCCAAGGCACATGTCCAAAGCTTTATATCTTCTATCTCCTTGGGAGCCATGGCAGGAGTCGCCTTCCTTGATTTGATTCCGGAGATATTCGAAGAAACCAGCGGTATGGGATACTTGTTGGTTGCTCTTTTGTGTGTCGTAGGTATTGTGATTCTCAAGGTCCTCGATCACTTTGTTCCGGAGCATGAAGGAAGCGAAGAGAGCGAGGAAGGAAACCTGGTTCATATAGGTATCATGAGTGCCGTGGCCATTGTGCTTCACAATATCGTAGAGGGTATGACAGTGTATAGCGTTGCGTCCCAGAGCCTTAAGAGTGGAATAACCCTGGCTCTTGGAGTAGCACTTCATAACATTCCTATGGGAGCTTTGATCTACTCCACACTTAAGAGTGAGAGCAGGGGAAAGAGGAATGTAATTCTTGTCCTCTCATCCTTCTCAACCTTTGTGGGAGGCTTGGTGATGATGGCTCTCTCATCCATTCTCTCCCCATCCTTCTTCATCGTATTGATGTCTTTGGCTTTGGGTATGGTCCTCTATATTCTCTTCTGGGAGCTTCTTCCATCAGCCCTTCACTCCAAAGACAGGACTATCACAATAGTCGGAGCATTGTTGGGACTCTTATTGGTGGTTGCATCACTATTCTTGGAATAAAACTATGGAAATCTTCTGTTGCTCTATCATTCCTCTCATAGGTTCAGCCCTCCAGTCATCCATGGGATTTGGTAATGGAGTGTTGTTGATGGCTGTGCTTCCCTATATTCTTCCTTTCGGGAAAGCCGTTGCTTATAACCAGATTTCCTGCCTCTTTCTAACGATTCTTATCGTGTCGAAGACGTGGAGGAAAATAAGATGGGGTATTCTATTTCCAGTCCTTGTTCCCATGACAGTTTCCACTGTCATCTTCACCCTTTGGTCATTTTCATTTGACCAAAGCATATTGAAGATTCTTCTCGGCATAGTGTTCATTATTCTTGTGGTGGTGTTTCTTCTTTCAAAGAAGGGATTGACTATTAAGCCCACGGTTACCAAGGGTGTGGTGATGGGAGTGATCAGTGGCCTCTCCAATGGTTTTACAGGAATAAGTGGTCCTCCTGCAGCAATGTATCTCAGACCCTCCATTAATGATAACGAGGAATATATAGCGACTATCCAATGTTTCTTTCTCATTCAGAGCACAACAGGTTTGATATCACGAATGGGAGTTGGAGCCTTGGAGAGGGGAGATATTCTTCCTCTCCTGGTTGTTCTTGTCTTTACTTTTTTTGGCTCCATACTTGGCAGGAAGATAAACGACAAAGTGGACAGCGCCAAGATGCAGAGATATGTCTATATGTTTGTGGGAATATATGGCCTTTATATTTTGGTCTCAGAGTTAATTAACATATATTTAATCTGACTCTTTCCTTTACGTGTTGACTGTAGTTTTACCCTGTAGAGAATGATTACAGACTCCTTTTTGGAGGAGAGTCATGCAGGAATTTCAGATAGATCTACAGCTTCAGTTAGTCTTTCTTCTCCGTTTGGTTTCATCTGCGCTTTGTGGCATGGTGATCGGATGGGAAAGGGAGAATAAACTCAAAAGCGCAGGAATCAGAACCCATATGGTTGTGTGTATGGCGTCTGCTTTGATGATGATCATCTCAAAATATGGGTTTATGGATGTGGTGAGCTGTTCTTCCGTGCATGTAGAGGTTTCTCATATAGCTATAGGTGTGGTGCAGGCCATAGGATTCATAGGAGCTGGGGTAATCTTTGTCAGAGGTGACAATATAATCAGGCTTACAACTGCTGCAGGTCTCTGGGCCACTGTAGGAATAGGTCTTGCCATTGGCTCCGGGTTATATGTCCTTGGTTTTGCAGCCACTATATTTATTCTCTTGATTCAGTTCACAGTTCATAGAAAGGATCATAAGTCTTCCTTCACGGAAGCGGGAAATATTGAGATAAACTTCTCTCGTCACAAGTTGACGCTGGAGGAAGCGGAAGAGAAACTCTCGGATTTTAATGTAATTCTTCAGAACGCATCCTTATCACACAATAAAGAAGGGGAGTCCATATTTTCTGCTTCCATATTCTGTTCGTCTTCTGTTTCCGTCTGTGAAACAGTAAGCGGGATTATTGAATCTTCTTTTGTCGATAGAATCCAGGTATATACCATCGACTAGTCTGCTTTCTTTTGTTTTCTGTACTCTCCAGGTGTGACACCACTAAGGTTGTGGAATGTGCGAATAAAGTAACTTGTGTTCTGGAATCCACAGTAGTCTGATATGTCTTTGATACTCATATTGCTTTCTTTCAGAAGAGTGGCGGCCTTATTTACCTTAAGTGCATTCATGTATTGTACGAATGTCATGCACATGGTCTTTGAAAAGAGTGCGGAGGTATATCCAGATGAGGCACCTGCCCAGGAAGCAATATCTTCCAATTCGATTGTAGAATTCCAATGCTTTTCAATGTAACTGATCATTCTGTTAACTTTGAAGTTTTCAGAATGACGGGGCAAAGGGACTATGTCCTCTGCCTTGGCTTGTTCCTTTTTCACGATATCCCCTCTTGTCTGTCACTAAAATTTTACATCAATTTCTTAAAAAAGAAAGGCTAAATAGATATATTTTCAAAATTATGTTATTTCTGTTTTTATATTTGAAATTTATTTATAATTTCGAAGGGTATAAAGTGCAATAATATGGGAATTTCAAAGATAACATCGTAGAGATGTTTGATACCATGATGATAACGCCGGTCTTAAAGTATTACTCAAAATTGAAGAAAAAATAATATTGCCTTTTTGAAAAAACGTCTTATATTTATCCTGCTACGTTAATGTAGACGCTAGGAGGATGGGATATGAGAAATTTTTCAACAAGCATTAATCATATAAAAAAGTCCTTTGTCACCAGTGCATCAGAACGCCATCCAGGAGAGGCTAATATAGTCTTCTGAAAATCATCCTATTTTATCAATGTTCCTTTAAAAGGTTTTGACTTGATCGTTGTTCGATAGGGTCAATATCGCTTTTTACTTGTCTAGGGGGAAGTGTCCCCATAGGAGGAATTCTATGTCAAAACTTACGAAGGATGTGGGGGATTATTGTCTCTCACATGTCGTAGACAACGAACTTGTGATCATACCTGAGAGCCATGACACAGGTTTCGACGAGTACTTGGCTATAAAGATAGACGGTGTCTACAAAAATCTGTCTACAAGAAAGAGAAGGGAGGAATGTCATCTTGAGATTTCTTATCCCCGTCTGGGTTCGAGTTCCATGGAGTTTGCAGCTTTTTATGAGACACCGATGCGTTTTGCAAAGGACAGAAGGTTTCAAGGTCTTCTTTCTGTTGATGTAACTCCTTATATGTCGAAGTTTAATACTTCGGAGTTCGATTCCCTCCTTTTGTATCTTAAGGAAGACATATCTGATGCTACGGTGCTTTTTGTAGTCTCCACTGATTCTTTTGATAGGGCGAAGGGGATATCGGAGAAGCTGAAGAGTGAGATGGGCACAGTCACTACTTATCTTTCGCTTCCAACAAAAATTCAGATGCTTTCATACCTCAAAGAAAGGGTGAAGGATGCCAAGCTCTTTGAAAGGAGAAGAGAAGAAATAGAGAGGGCCATAGAAGGTGTAGGGTTTGAGGTTGTTTCAGGAATAAGGAAGGCTTTGAAGACAAAGACAGCAGTTCCTGAGATCAAGGGCAAGAGAGAAAAAACAATCACTTTTGGTTATTAGGAGCAGGTCTATGAGCATATACAAGTTTTCAAATCCTATGGATACAGCGTATTCGCATTTTGCAACGGAGGAGGAGTTCGAAAAAGCCTCCGTCGTTGTTAAGGAGGATGATATCCATCCTAAAAATGCCGGGGGCGTGATGATGGATATGGGAAATGGGAGAGTGGCAATGGGAAGGGAGGAGCTCCATTCCTTTGTGATTGGAGAGAGCGGATGCGGTAAGACGAGAAGGATCGTCATACCAACCGTGGACATGGTCTCCAGATGCGGAAAGGAATCCCTTGTCATTGCAGATCCGAAAGGTGAGATATATGAGGCCACTGCAGAGACGTTGAAAAAGAGAGGATATACAGTCCATCGCATCAATTTCACCGATCCCTTCTCAAGCAACAAGTGGAATCCTCTGGAGTTTACGGCAAAGACATATGGTAAAGGTGGAAGGTTGGAAGCCAGAGGCAGAAACCTGTTGAGGGAAACTCTGAATGTAATGAAGACATCGGTACATAGCGAGAGAGATTTGTTTTGGGAGGAGCAGGGAGGTAAGCTCATATATGGAATATGCATGCTGATACTGAAGTATGGGAATCCAGAGGATCTTACTTTTCGCAATGTATCTTATAACCTAAAGAAGATTCTTTCTAACAATGAGGTTTTCACAGAATTGTACAATGAGTTTCCAAACGATTCTGAAGAGAAGGAGTATTTGACACCAATTTGTCCAGGGCAGGATGAAAGGACTACTTTCAGTGTCAAAATGACTGCGGAAGGTATGCTCGATGCTTTCTGTTCAGATGATCAGTTGTTGTCTCTCTTTGATTCGTCCGACTTCGACATTACGGAGCTTGGGAGAAAAAAGACGGCCCTTTTCCTTATCCTCTCTGATTCTTCCAAGGCTCTGTATCCTATAGCGACAGTGCTTATCAAGGAGTTGTATACGCTTCTTTTGGACGAGGCTGATTCCAGTGAAGAGAAGAGGTTGAAGATGCCAGTCTTCTTCATTCTCGACGAGTTTGCCAACTTCACAAAGATTCCAGATGCCGACAGTATGCTTTCAGCTGCTCGAAGCAGGGGGATCAGGTTCATGCTGGTATGCCAGAGTATGAGGCAGCTTCATGAGAAGTATGGGAATAATGCAGCAGAGATTCTCATGTCCAACTGCAGGATATGGATATACATGAACTCCAGGGATACAGGATTTCTTGAAAGGCTTTCAACGATTATGGGAGAAAGTAAGAGTAAATATACCGGAGAAAAAGAGAGGCTTGTTGGGATAAGTGAACTGCAGCATCTGGAGGACGGGGAGGTGATAGTCCTTAATGACAGATGCTATCCGATGAGAGGGTATCTTAAGGATTATTCGGAATACTGTCATTTTGATAAGCCTGTAATAAGTGAGTCTTGTTCTGATGATTCTGAATCATTGGTTCCTGCCATTTATTCAATAGACCTGCTTGAGGTGTGGCGCAAAAGAAGTATTGCGGAGTCTGAAAGGGAACTTGAGTACGACGATGAAGCCGATGACGATGGTGAGATAAGCGAATACATGAAGGAAATGCAAGCCACAATTGAGCAGTACCAGCCAGTGATAATGGAATATCTTGAGCAAAGAAAAAAAGAAGAGGACGAAGATATTCCGTTCTAAGTTATTGAAAGAAAAAAATAGAAGGAGAAGCAAAATGGAAAGAGAAAGAAACAATGTGTACAGAATTGATAATAAAAGGATTATTTACATCAATGGACCGATTACAGACGAAATGAGCCTGGAGTTTAATATGATGCTTCTTACGATGGAGGCAGAGTCTCCCAGTGAAGATATATCCATATATATAAATAGTCCTGGGGGGAGCGTCACTGCCGGGCTTTCAATGGTGGATACCATGAATCTCATTGCTCCTGACGTCTCCACGATTGCAGTGGGACTTGCAGCAAGCATGGGGGCCATCATCCTGATGAGTGGGGAGAAGGGTAAGAGAAAGATTCTTCCTCATTCGAAGGTGATGATACATCAGCCTCTTCAGGGTTTTGGATCAGGTGTGATCAAGGCTTCCGATTTGGAGAACGTGACCTCAAACTTAATCAAGACAAGGGATGAGATTTATTCACTTATAAACGAGTGTACGGGTCAGCCTTTGGAGCGAATTGCAGGAGACTGCAACATTGATTTCGAGATGAGTGCGAAGGAGGCCCTGGAATATGGAATTGTCGATGAGATTGTATCTAGACACTTCGATAGATAGAAAAGGGAGGGTGGAATTATGATGACGAACCAGTATGAGGTGAAGATATGGTTGAAGGATGGCGTGGACTTTGATGAAGCAGTGGATTTCCTTATGGATGTGTTTGATAGGGTTCCGGAAGAGAATTTCTCTCTTGATGGCCAAATATTGACAATATCCGCCAATGGAGAGGATGAGGATGCAGCCATGTCCTTGGGTTACCTTGATCTCTACGATTATCCAGATTTCTGGAGAAATGAAATAAAGAGGATGTGGGTTTTTTATCGCGATGAGCCGTGGGAGGACGATAATCTTTTGGAATTCTATGAGAGAAAGGAGAAGAAAAGGAGACAGAGAGATGGAAGCTGATTGAAATGTATGGGAGCCCGAGGCAAGATGCTTCGGGCTTTTAAGATAGGAAATAACTGAGTGGAGTTATCTATCATTGGGAAGTTTGCTGGAAAACAGGGGTGTTTTTCTTCTACATTTTCGATGTGAATGAACAAGTAAATCCAATAGATTTATTTCCTTAGAAAAATATTCTTGAGTCACAGAAACAATAATTCAATATATTTTAGGCACGGCAGAATCTTCTTTTCAAAGATAAAGCTGATAAAAAATAGGAAGAGAGATTTAAAACTAAAGTTAATTGTAGTTACGTGCTTAAAATGGGTTTGAAGAATGATTATTTGCAGTAGACCAAAAGAAAAGCATCATCAATCTATGATGTAGAGATTGATTACTCTTAACTTTTTTTGTTAGTATTCCATTAGCACGGGGAAGTAGCTCATCTGGCTAGAGCGTTTGAATGGCATTCAAAAGGTAGGCGGTTCAAGTCCGCTCTTCTCCATCGAATCTCTCTTCTTGAGAGATTTTTATTTGTAAAAAAAGGGCTGCATAAGCAACCCTCACACGAAAGAGACAATCTCTTATTCTTCGTCTTCCAACTCCAAAGGCTCGTCGTCTTCATTCTCATCGTCTGTGACTTCTCTCATATCAGATGTGTCATCTTCAATGTTGGATTCTGTCTCAACGATAGTAGTCTTTCTCTGTGCAGGAGCCTTCTCGAACTTGACTTCCAGATAATCAGGGCATTTAGAGCTGTCACTGACATAATCACGCTCGACAAAATATTCACATAATAGACCGTCTGCACTGTCATAGAATCTGCATCTTGTTCTCTTAGGTGGATTGTTCTTCAGCTCCTTAAGAAATTCGGTACCTTCTTCTGCATGATCTGCGTTCTTCTCTGTAGACATTCTATACATGTCCTTATAGAGATTGATGTCCTTGTTGTGGCCGCAGGAGATGCAGCCGTAGCCAAGTGTCAGAGTATCTTTCTTGCTAGCCATTGTGGCCTCCTTGGAGTTTCCATTATAGACAATACGGCATAAAAAAAGCCATAGTGCCACAACTATTTAATATACCAGTATTTTTGAGTCGTGAAAAGGTGACAAAAAGCCGAGAATTGTTCTCTATTTTAAGATTTGTGTCATGAAATTATGAGTTTTCTAGGATAAAAGAATGATTCATTCCATCGAGAAGTAATCTGTCTGCCAGATTCATGGTTTTGATGCCAAAGAAAAAACGATTGTGCTTTCTTTTTGAGAATACAAATTTATAATCAATAATATTGCTTATTCGGAAATCGGTGACTTTTGACAGATCGCAATCTCAACATGGTCTCCAAAGTATATCCTCCGGCAAATAGACGTTTCTTGTAGCCAGCTCGGAGATCCTTATCGTCTCCGAGAATTCTCTGGCATAGGAGAAG
>JALFYG010000018.1 GCA_022784805.1 Spirochaetales bacterium | reverse complement strand
GGTGTAATCGGAATCTTCTTCGGAGTCTTGGTGAGTTACATTGTCGCCTATGCCGCAGGTTGGACACTTTACTTCTCTCTCTGGGCAATAGTCATCTCTTTGGCATTCTCTTCTGCTGTGGGTATCTTCTTCGGTTGGTACCCTGCCGCAAAAGCAGCAGCATTGGATCCAATAGAGGCGTTGGCCTACGAGTGATGATTAGTCAAAGATTTTGATGACAAGAGGACGGAGTTGGTGCTTCGCCCTCTTTTCTTTGGCTTCTGTACATTTAACTTAGAATTAACCTGTGGCCGGTTAAATGATTTTTCCTTTGTGTTAGGCTTTCTCCATGGACATCTTAATATCCTTAATAAAGATCATAGGCTCAGTGGGACTCTTTCTCTTTGGTATGCAGATATTATCCGAAGGGCTACAGAAATCTGCATCGGGAAGACTAAAAAGAACACTGGAGATGATGACCGGGAACAGGATACTCTCTGTCATCACAGGCTTCTTGATCACAGTAATCATCCAGTCTTCATCGGCCACAACCGTCATGGTGGTGTCCTTTGTAAACGCAGGACTGATGAATCTGATTTCCGCCATAGGTGTTATTCTCGGAGCAAACATCGGTACAACAGTCACCGGTTGGATAGTGGCTCTTCTTGGATTCTCCGTGGATATAACAATCCTATCCCTATTCTCCATAGCAATAGCTCTTCCTTTTCTTTTCTCAAAGAAAACAAAGGGCAGGGATTTTGCAGAGATATTCATGGGATTCGGGCTCTTATTCATAGGATTGGAGTTTATCCAGGCATCGATGCCTGATGTTTCATCTCATCCTGAGATTCTCTCGTTTTTGTCACGTTTTGAAGACGGGTCCCTGTCTTCAATACTTATTTGTGTCTTGATCGGCACACTTCTGACAGTAGTCGTCCAGTCCTCATCTGCATCCATGGCCATCACCATAACGATGGCTTACCAAGGGTGGATTGGAGTCTGGACAGCCTGCGCCCTCTGTTTGGGACAGAATATCGGAACTACTGTCACCGCTTACATTGCCTCCCTTGGAGCCAGCACTAACGCTAAGCGTGCTGCTACAGCACATACACTCTTTAACGTGGTTGGATCAGTGCTGGTTCTTTTTTTAATGAAACCTATGCTGGGTGTCGTGAATTGGATGACAGGAGCAGACGTATTTGCTTTGAGCGAAAGCGAGATGTGTTTAGTGCTTCCTACATTCCTTGCCACCTTCCACACACTCTTTAATCTCTTTAATACAGCGGTATTCTTCCCATTCGTGAAGCCATTTGCCGCCCTCATTGAACGCCTTATTCCTGAGAAAAAGACAGAGGAAGAAGAGCACTATCAATTCAAGTACATTGCGGGAAGGGCAGAGGCTCCTGAGTTTTACTTGATTGCTTTGAAAAACGAAGTGAAGAAACTGGGAATGCTTACCAAGGATATGTTCAACTCCTGGGCTCTTTTATCGTCTTCTGTGGATGTGGATATGGTGGGGGATAGAATCGACCAGTTAAAGAAAAGGGAAGAGAGAGCCGATGAGATGCAGGATGAGCTTACATCTTTCTCCATTCTCATGCTTCAGAATTCCCAGAGCCCGACAAATGCAGATGAGCTACATAAGATAATCAGGGTCATCGATGAGTTGGAATCCATTACCGACAGTATATATAACCTGTCAAAGCTTACCGAGGATAGATTTGGCAAGGGAATAGTCTTCTCGGAAGAAGAGAGAAAGGAGATATCAGGCTATAGAGCCCTTACAGGTGAGTTTGTTTCCTTCGTCGTCGATAGCCTTGATTCAGGAGAAAGAGACATCCTTTCTTCTTCCAGGACTCTTGAAGAGAGAATGGACAGCGAACATAAGAGGCTTTCAAATGAAGTGCAGCTGAGACTTGAGAAGGGTAACGGCGACTTCAGGACCCAGCTTTTGATATTGGAAGTTGAGAGAAATTTGGAGCATATCGGAGACTATTTATTGAATATCGCTGAAACAATGGCTGGTGGAAAGGATACAGACCACGAAGATGAGGCAGTTTGAGAAAGTTTTTCCTGACTAACCTTGCAATTCACCATTCTATCTCTATACAATTTCTTCTATGAAAAAAACTGTTTTTGCTGTTTTAGCTTTATTTCTTGTTGTTTTTTGTGTAAATGCTCAACCCGTTGTTGAGGAAACAGAGACTGTTTCCCTCAATATCGCCGCCCTTAAGGGTCCTACAGCCATGGGAATGGTGGAGTTGATGGAGAATAGTGGTGATAACTATTCTTTCACACTTGAAGGCTCTCCTGATGCAATCGTTCCACTTATCGCCAAGGGCGAAGTCGATATCGCAGCAGTTCCTGCAAACCTTGCAGCTGTTCTTTATAACAACACAAATAATGTGAAGGTTATCGCCGTCAATACTCTTGGTGTTTTGTATCTTGTCGGAAACGGCGGAGAAAAGATAACAAGTAGGGAAGACGTCATTGGTAAGACAATCTATAGCGCTGGAAAGGGTTCTACACCACAGTATGTTCTTGAGAGTATCCTGGCTTCTCTTTCCCTTGTTGATGGAAAGGATGTATTTATTGAATGGAAGAGCGAACACGCAGAGTGTGTTGCAGCTCTCCTCTCCGACCCAGAGAGCATTGCAATGCTTCCTCAGCCTTTTGCAACTTCAGCTTTGATGCAGAATAAAGATATATCAATTGTGTTGGATCTTAATGAAATCTGGGAGGAACTTACTGGTAGTCCTCTCATCACTGGTTGTCTTATTGCAAGAAACGAGGTCTTGGAGAACCATAAGGGTGCTGTCGAGGCATTCCTCAGAGAATACTCAGAGAGTGTTGATTGGGTAAACAGCAATAACGCTGAAGCTGCCGTCTTGATCGAGAAGTATGGAATTATTAAGGCAGCTGTAGCCGAGAAAGCCCTTCCATATTGCAATATCGTATGTATGAGAGGGGATGAGATGGAAAAAGCTCTGGATATCTATTATAACTCTCTATATACACTTAATCCAAAGAGTGTAGGTGGAAGCATTCCTGGTGAAGAGATCTATTTCTGAGAATAAAAGAAAGATTTATATGTTTTTGAGTGTAGCCTTCTGGATTTTTATCTGGTGGGCTCTCTCTGTTTTTATCGGGGAGAAAATATTTCTCCCGTCTCCTTTTGATACCATCAAGGCTCTCTTTTCCCTGATTCCTCTGAAAGAGTTTTGGGCCAGCATCGGCTTCTCTTCCTCCAGGGTAGTATTCTCATATGTCATCTCATTCTTTGTTGCAGTTATATTCGGTGTCCTGGGAGGATATTCCGATAAGTTTGATATCCTTCTCTCTCCCCTTGTAAAGGCTATGAGAAGTATACCTGTGGCATCCATAGTAATCTTGGTGCTTTTATGGGTTAAAAGCAGGAACCTATCTATGGTGGTTTCCTTTCTTGTTGTGTTTCCTATTCTATACGAGAGCGTACTCTCAGGAGTAAGAAATACTGATCCCCTCCTCATAGAGGCTTCTGATAACTATGGTATCAAGGGATACAGAAGACTTAGGTATATTTATCTGCCATCGGTATTGC
>JALFYG010000013.1 GCA_022784805.1 Spirochaetales bacterium | reverse complement strand
TATCTATTTCTATTGCATCAAACGGGCACATTTCGTGGCAGCAGTAGCAACGTATACACTTTGACTTGTCGATTTCAATATGGTCGGTCTTCAGAGTCAAAGCCTTGGCTGGACATACGTTCACACATTTCTTACATCGCTTACACTTGGATGCAATAAACTCAGGAGCCTTTCTCTTCTCTGCCATTCTTCTATCGAAGAACCTTGTAAGGAATGGGAGGAGGAGGGAGTTGATCAGACCTCTTTTTTTCTTCTCAACCCTTCTGAAGTCTTTGATCATCTCTTTCTCTGGGTCTAGAAGAGGGTAGATCGCATCTGTTGATCCTTTCTCTTCTCTTTCTGCTTCCCTTAGTATCGGGATATCTTTTGGATCATATCCCATAAGAATAGCTTCAGCCCTGTCCAGGGCGAGAGCAGATGAGGAGGCAAGTAAGAATCCTGTCTGCCTAAGTGTTCCGTTTGCAGGACCGGCTCCTTCCATTGATATTATTCCATCCATCACCGAGTACTCAGGAACATGGACTCTATAGATGGAGAGAATAAGCTTTGCAAAGTTCTCAGGACTTCTGGCATAGAGATGCATTGGGCTCTTGTTGAGGCCTGGGATAGTGCCGAACATATTCTTTACAGCACCCGTTGCATACATCAACTGATGTGTCTTCATCTTACAGACGGAGATGACTATATCTGCTTCAGTGACAAATCTACACTGAGGAGCCTTGACCTTGTTCCAGAAAACAGTCTGCTTAGCTCCATCGAAGAAGTCTGCCCAAGTGGCGCCAGTCTCTTCTACCACCTTCCAGATTCCGCAGCCTTCACCTCTAAACTTTGGACCAGGCATACCAGGAGAGTCACCACACCAGATAGTTTCTGCTCCTCTTTCCTTTACTATCTCGATGACAGCCTTCACAACCAAAGGGTTGGTGGTTATGTTCTTCTCTTCTTTGGAATCAGAGAGAATATTTGGTTTAATCAGAACTTTCTTTCCCTTTACATCGGGAAAGTCTGTATTCTCAAGAAGAGTGTACATGCTCTTCTTGATCTCATCGTACTCATATTTTCCACACTTTGTGATAGCAACTCTATTCTTCATTCTTTATCTTCCTTAAGAGACAGAAATACATAGGACCCTTTCCTGAGTGTTCATCAGGCAGGACCATACCTCCATACTTCCTCTTTAGAGCCCATGAAGGGAAGGATTCAGCTTCCTCCACTTCTTCCTTATGTCTCTTAAATAGCTTTTCTATAACTTCTTCGTTTTCTCCAGGATTGATGGAGCATGTGGAGTAGAGGATATATCCTCCCTCTTTTACAGCCATCAATGCTGAAGATAACATCGCGTATTGAGATATAGCAAGTCTCTTTGGCCTGTTGGGTGACCACTGGGCAAGGTACTTCTCATCATTTAGTACATGACGCTCAGAAGAGCAGGGGGCATCCAAGAGAATATAGTCATAGGCTTCTTTTTCATATAAGCCCCAGCTCTCTGCGTTGAAGCCAGTTATCCTTATCTCAGGCCTGATGTCAGGGGAAAGGGAGTATAAAACTTTCCTTAGTCTCTCCCTTCTCTCCGGAGACCTATCATTAGCTGTAAGAAAGCCTTCCTTTCCAGTGGCTTTTGCCAGCACCAAGCTCTTTCCTCCGGGAGCTGCACACATATCGAGGACAGTGGAACCTTTCGTTACAGGAAGAAGAGTGGCTGTCAAAAGAGAGGCCTCATCAAGCCAATAGGGAGGATTTGTCTCTTCTATGGATACTTGAGAATTCTTTTCTTCAAGTAGAGCTTCCTTTAGAAGAGGCCATCTATCTTTCCAAATATCAGAATAGTAATCATCAAATAATTGGGCTGGATTTATTTTGTCTTTCTTCTTTGCCATTTAGAACCAAACTGTAATTAGAGTGCTTACAATGATGCCTACAATTATTCCCCACAAGACCTGGAGTTTTGTGTGGCCTACAAGAGTCTTGAAGTGCTCCTCTTTGAAGACTTCAGGTGAGAGCATCTCCTGGAAAAGCTTGGACCATTGGTTAATGGTCTGAGCCTGCTTTCCTGTTTCAAGTCTTACATTTATGGCATCGTTGAAAACGATAAAGGCAAAGAGAAGAGCAAATACAAACATTGTAGACCCATATCCATAAACCATACCCACGGAGTTTGCTAAAGCGGCAACTGAGGCAGAATGGCTGGAGGGCATCCCTCCGTTGGTGAAGAAGGGATGGAAGCTCCATTTCTTATTAATAATGGCTTCCACAAAACACTTTGCAAGCTGCGCTGTGAACATAGACATTAATGTGGACCAGAAAACTGGATTTACGAAGATGTTGTCATTCACATTTGCATTTTATGTCAAAATCGCTTAAACATGCAACATTTCAGTTAATCACCATAAATCCATGGAATAACCTTGAAGAGAATTTTGCAAAAAAATAACATAGTGCCCATGGCTCTTATTAAGACTGAAAATAAACTTGCCCTTTCCACCTTCTTGTCACAAGGGGCGATCGTCATATTTAACTTCACACTTGTCTATTACCTCAGAGAGTGTGGTATCGACAGTATCGGAATCGGAATAGCTTCATCCATTTATCCGACTCTCTATTTCCTTGGCTGTATCTTTATGCCAAAAGTGCTGCCTCGTCTAAATGGCAAGGCTAGGATTCTTACCGCTGAAGTTGGAATGGCATTGACAGGAATAGTCCTTACAATGCTGAGAAATGAGGCTCTGATTATGGTGGACCTTGTCTTCTATGGACTTTTCCAATCCTTGCTATGGACCAATATGGAGACTTGGATAACAGGAGGAAAAGAGGGAAGCGAG
>JALFYG010000023.1 GCA_022784805.1 Spirochaetales bacterium | reverse complement strand
GTGTTGAGGGTACTATTACTAATTGCCCTGATATGTGCTTAAAAGTGTTAGGACGCTGATCCGGAAATATCTTTGAGAGTTTCTCCCTCTTCGAAAGTAAATGGAATGAGGGAGATTTTGTTTTCTGGCTCATTGCCCTTGATAATCTCGAAGAGCATCTCTGCAGCTTTCTTTCCCTTTTCGTGTCCACGCTGGTCCACAGAGCAGAGATTCTTTCCCATGGCAGTGTGATAGATGCCGTCAAAGCCTACAACAGAGACATCATCTGGAACTCTTATTCCTTTTCCTTCCAGATACTCTATTGCACCTAGTGCCTGAATATCTGACATGGTGATGATACAAGTAGGCATCTCGTCTTTCAAAATCCTTCTGACAGCTTCTTCTCCTCCTTCCTTTGTGGCAAGGACAGGATATGTCTTAAACGGTGTGTCGATTCCAAACTCTTTTTCAGCCTTCAGATATCCTCTGTTTCTTGCAGCTGCAACACCAGGGGCCACAGTCGGGGATTCATTGTCTGAAAGGTACGCGGCTCCTGGAAGGGAGATGACAGCAATCTTTCTGTGACCACGCTTCAGGGCCTCGGTCATCTGTCTCTTTGCAGCCTCTTCGTTATCGATGGAGACAGAGATGACATTCTCTTCATCGATTGCATCGATGCAGATAAATGGCAGCTTTCTTCTTTTGAAGGCTTCCTGTACTTCGCTTCCAAATTCGAGTCCCATTCCGATTATTCCGTCTACCGTGGCGTTCTTGATAGCCTCAGCTATCGATGACCGAAGGGGAGGAATACATGTAATGGTGTAGCCGTAGCTTTCGCATACGCTTCCTATTCCTCTCAAGACGTCCACAACGTGTGGGTTTTTCATGGAAATATCAAAAGACTGTGGTACCAAGAATCCAAGGGATAAGTGCCTCCCGAGAGAGAAGTTCCTGGCCATAGGGTCAGGGAAGTAGTCTAATTCCTGCGCAATTTTCAGAATTTTCTCTACAGCGTCCCTACTGATCCTTTCAGGACAGTTGAAGGCAAAAGAAACTGCTGTCTTGGAATATCCTGATTTTTGAGCGATATCTGCTATAGTAATTCTTTTGCTCTTCATACTTCTTTCTCCCTTTCCTAAACTAGTTTATGTCCCAATTCTTCACCGGTCAAAGAATTTCTGAAAAAAGAATCTGGATTATTCAGCATATTAATCTTCTTGTTATAAGGATATGCGTCAAAATGTTGGCTTTTGTGTTTTTCTTTTGTTATCTTTTGTTTTAGAGAGGTAAGTTTTGGCATTCTTCAATAAACTAAAAGAGGTCTTGTTATCTGTCTTGCCCGTTGCAATAATTGCGCTTGTTTTGGGTATTATTTATGGCGCTTTTGTTGAAGTGTCATTGTTTCAATTTGTTCTCTCTTCGTTCTTACTTGTAATAGGTCTCACATTCTTCTTGTTTGGCGTGGATATGGCCTTTCTCCCCATAGGTAACCAGTTGGGAGCAAGAATAACAGCAAAGAAGAGTGTATGGCTTCTTCTTGTTTCTGGTCTTGTACTTGGAATTATTGTTACAGTAGCTGAGCCTGATGTGAGAGTGTTGGCAAATCAAGTGAACCACATTAATAAGAGTGTAGATTCGACTATGTTTGTGATAGCCATAGCCCTTGGAGTGGGTGTGTTTATGGCTATAAGCTATATAAGGGCGTTATCTGGTATCTCAATGAAGATATTTATGGCCGCCTTCATAGTCTTGATGGTAGGTGTATCTTTATTTCTTCCTGAGTTCTTTGTCTCCATCGGCTTTGATGCTGGTGGTGCAACCACCGGGCCCCTTGCTGTTCCTTTTATTCTTGCTCTGGGTATGGGTGTCTCTTCAGTACACGGCAATAAGGAAGAAGACTCTTTCGGCTTTACAGGGATTGCAAGTATAGGACCAGTATTGGCTGTAATGATCTACAGCTTATTTGTAAACAAGGGAAACGAAGCCGTGATCATTGAGAGTGAAACTGAGGGGATACTTGAGATACTCCTCTCTGTAATAAAGAGTGTCTCGTCGTCTCTTCTTCCTATAGCGATTCTAACTCTCATTTCCATCTTCTTTATTCTTAAACTCCCGAGGATCAAGGCATCAAAGATCATCGTAGGTCTCTTCTACTCATACTTTGGAATCATTATGTTCCTCTTTGCTGTAGAGTCTGCGTTCATGCCTGTGGCAAGAACCTTGGGAGGCCTCATTGCTGGTGGCAACCCGGCTCTCTTAATAGTCTTGGGCTTTGTTTTGGGAGCGGTAGTAGTTCTAGCGGAGCCCGCAATATGGGTTTTGACAGAGGAAGTGGAGGAGAAGAGCGAAGGAAGAGTAAAGAAGAATCTGATGATGTGCTTTATGGCCGTCGGTGTTGCTACGGCTGTAGGGCTTTCAATGGTAAGAATCATCACAGGCATTCATATTCTTTACTTCATTATTCCGATTTATGCCCTTATCCTAATATTACTTCCATTTGTTCCGCCTCTCTTTGCAGGAATTGCATTTGATAGCGGTGGAGTGGCCACTGGTCCTATGTCTTCTACATTCCTCCTTCCTCTTGTGTCAGGAGCCTCTTTTGTAGTAGCCACAGATCCTGGCTCCATGGCATTTGGAATGATAGGATTAATTGCAGCGATGCCTATTCTTTTGATTGAGATATTGGGTGTTCTTTATGGCCTCAAGACGAAAAAAGAAAAGGGAGGGAAGTGATGAAAAAAGATGGAATGCTTTTTCTAGTGGTTGAAAGAGGATCAGCAGAGAAAGCCATGGATATACTTCGCTTAAATGGGGCATTGGGCGGTACCGTGCTTAATGCCCGTGGCACAGCCTCATCTTCTCTCTTATCTATCCTTGGATTTGGTGACAGCAAGAGGGAAGTTATTCTTTCCATGATGAAAGACGATGTTTGGGATGCTTCCAAAGATGAAGTCAAACGTCTGAAGACCAAGGGAAAGGCTGCATTTTTAGGAGGAGAAAAGATGGAAAAAGAATGGACAATGATTCAGGTTATATGTGAGATGGGGTACGCTGACGACATCATGGCTGAAGCAAGAAAGGCTGGGGCTGGTGGTGGCACAATAATAAAGGGACATGGAACAGCAAAAGAAGATGATGTCAAATTCTTCGGTTATCCAATCACAAGTGAAAAAGAAGTCCTGGTGATCGTGGAGACCAATGAGAAGGCGGAGGAAATAGTGAAGGCTATAGAATCTCTTCCTTTATTGTCAAAGAAGGGAAAGGCTGTGATGTTCACTCTTCCTGTGACATCTTTTGTTCCTCTTTCTTGAGCGACTTCACGCAATAAACATATTTGTAAATTGACCAATATCAAATAATTAATTAATAAATTCACGTATCCTATAAGCATGTGCAAAAAGGAATCTTAAATTGATTAAAGACTTATATTCCAGAGTGCGACAGTATAAGGCCAAAACTATCGCTACTCCAATTTTTATGGTTCTTGAAGTCTTGATGGAAGTATTGATACCAGCCATCATGGCTCAAATAATCGATGTGGGCGTGGCCAATATGGATATGAGATATATCCTTATTATGTCAGTTCTCCTGATACTCTCAGCTTTGCTTTCTCTATTCTTTGGTATCATGGGAGCTAAGTTCGGTTCCGAAGCCGGAGCTGGTTTCTCCACGAACCTAAGGCATGACTTATATAGTAAAGTACAGGAGTTCTCATTCTCCGATATCGATAAGTTCAGCTCTGCCTCCCTTATAACCAGACTTACCACAGACGTTCAGAGAGTCCAACAACTCTTTACCATGAGTATAAGAATATTTGTACGTAGCCCTATGATGCTTATATTTGCATCCATCATGGCATTCAGGGCCGGTGGAGTATTGGCAATGGTTTTTGTAATCGTAATACCTATCATCGCAATAGGTATTTTTACAATGGTAAAGATCACCCACGCATACTTCACTGCAGCCTTCAAAGGCTATGACCGCTTTAACCAGGTTGTAAAAGAGAACCTTGCTGGTATAAGGACTGTCAAAGCCTATGTCAGGGAAGACAAGGAAAAGAAGAAGTTCAAGGACAGCGCCGAGAATATTCGTTACAACTTTACAAAGGCCCAGAAGATGATGGCTGTCATGAACCCTATGATGATGTTCGTCTCCTACGGCTGTATGATAGCTATCTCTTACTTCGGAGCAAAACTTGTAAACGTGGGCAGTATGGATACTGGCTCCTTGATGAGTATCTTCACATACTCAGGACAGATTCTTTCATCACTGATGATGACAGGAATGATTGTGGTCATGTACACAATGTCCAAACCAAGTATGGAAAGAATATCTGAAGTCTTGGCAACAGAGACAAGCATGGATGAAAACGAAAACGGAGAAACAGTAGTCCTTGATGGTTCTGTTTCCTTCGAAAACGTTGATTTCGGCTACAAGGAGGGATCAAAAGTCCTTAAGAACATCAATCTTGAGATAAAGAGTGGAGAGATGGTGGGAGTGATTGGAACCACAGGTAGTGGTAAGACCACTCTCGTTTCTCTTATCGCCCGCTTGTATGACACTTCCAAGGGAAGCGTAAAGGTTGGTGGAAAAGATGTAAGGGATTATAACATTAAGGCTCTCAGAGACAGCGTCTCTGTTGTTCTTCAGAAGAATACTCTCTTCTCAGGCACTGTAAGAGAGAACCTTCAGTGGGGAAACGAGAATGCCACAGATGAAGAGATGGAAAAGGCCTTGGATATTGCATCTGCCCTTTCATTTGTAAATGAAAAAGAAGGTGGCCTGGATTCCCACGTGGAGCAGGGCGGCGCCAACTTCTCTGGAGGCCAGAGACAGAGACTCTGTATCGCCAGAGCACTTTTGAAGTCTCCAAAGATTCTTATTATGGATGACTCCACTTCCGCTGTAGACACAAAGACAGACAGGAAGATCAGGGAAGCTTTGAGACGTGATGTAAATTCAATGACAAGAATCATCATAAGCCAGAGGATTTCATCCATTGAAGACGCAGATAAGATCGTCATAATGAATGCCGGAAGAATCGAGGATGTGGGGTCACACTCTGAACTTATGGAAAGAAATGAAGGGTACAGAAATCTATTTGAGACCCAGACAAAGGGGAGGGAGTAAAAAATGGGAAAGATGAAATTCGGCGAAAAAGCCAAGAATCCCAAGGCTACATTCCTTCGCTTGATGAAAGATGTCTTTGAAGGAAGATATGGTCTTGTTCTCTTGTTGGTGCTCTGTATCATTCTGTCAGCCATCTCCACCACATACTCAGCATCCTTTATCGGATCATTTATCGATGATGTAGTCATTCCTCTCAAGGGAGTGGAGAATCCGGACTTTTCAACGGCTATAGTCTACCTTTGTAAGTTTGCAGTGGTTGTAGTGATATCAATTGCAGCATCCTTTGCCTGCTCTTATATCATGGTAGGTGTGGCCCAGAAGTCAATCTACGATATGAGAATCAAGATGTTCGACAAGCTTGAGTCTCTTCCTCTCTCTTACTTTGATAAGACTTCCAGAGGCTCCATTATGAGCCGTTTCGCCAACGATACAGATACTCTCAACCAGTTGGTGTCAAACGGTCTTGTGCAGCTTCTGACAGCTGGCATGACACTTATAATGGTTCTTATATCCATGGCAGCCAACAGCTGGATTCTCCTTCTTGTTGTGATTGCATTTATCTTCATTACACTCTTTGTAAGTGGAAAGATGGGTAAGAAATCCGGTGCATACTTTAAGTCCCAGCAGAAGGCGCTTGGAGATGTAAACGGATATATAGAAGAGATGATGAATGGACAGAGAGTCGTCAAAGTCTTCACTCATGAAGAGAAGAGTAAGGAAGACTTTGAAGTACTTAACAAGACTCTTGAGAAGAGTATGGCCAAAGCCAACACTTGGGCTGGAGCCATGGGGCCGGTGAACAATAACCTTGGTCACCTTCAATATGTTGTTCTTGTTTTGGTAGGTGCCGTCGCCATCATCGCCCGCCCTGATATCTACACTATCGGAGCATTGGCAGCCTTCCTGCAGCTCTCAAAGTCTTTCTCAAACAA
The DNA here is from genome assembly GCA_022784805.1 of Spirochaetales bacterium. GTDB lineage: Bacteria > Spirochaetota > Spirochaetia > Sphaerochaetales > Sphaerochaetaceae > Ornithospirochaeta. Next base: position 5,674 of record JALFYG010000023.1, on the reverse strand, counting down.
TATCTCCCAGGTCTCACAGCAGGCTAACAACGTTCTCTTGGCCCTTGCAGGCGCTGAGCGTATCTATGCCATTATGGACGAGGTGAAAGAGAAAGACGGAGGGGATGTTTCCATCGTAAGAGTTAAAGAAAAGAATGGAAGTATCGAAGAGTGTGAAGAGAGAACAGGTAAGTGGGCATGGAAGGTTCCTGAGGAGGAGAAGAATACTCTTGTTCCTCTCCGTGGTGGAGTCGTCATGGAACATGTAGACTTCTCTTATGACGGAGAGCGCACTGTCCTTTCAGATATATCTCTTTATGCAAAACCTGGACAGAAGATTGCCTTCGTAGGCTCCACGGGTGCAGGTAAGACTACTATCACCAATCTTTTGAACCGTTTCTATAACATTCAGAAGGGTACCATCACCATCGATGGCATAGACATCAAGAGAATAAAGCTTACCGACCTACGTAGATCCATGGCTATGGTTCTTCAGGATACAAACCTCTTTACTGGAACAGTAAAGGAAAACATCCGTTATGGTAGGCCTCAGGCAAGTGATGAAGACATAATCAAGGCGGCTAAGCTGGCAAATGCCCATGAGTTTATCATGATGATGAAGGATGGCTACGACACAATGCTTACCAATAATGGTGAGAACCTTTCCCAGGGGCAGAGACAGCTCCTGTCCATTGCCCGCGCAGCCATTGCAGATCCTCCGATTATGGTCCTCGATGAAGCCACAAGCAGCATCGACACCCATACTGAAGCCTTAGTTCAGTCTGGTATGGATAAGCTTATGGAGAACAGGACTGTATTTGTCATCGCCCACCGCTTATCTACTGTACGTAACAGTAATGCGATCATGGTACTTGAAAATGGAAGAATCATTGAAAGAGGTGACCATGAAGATTTATTGAAAGAAAAGGGAGTTTACTACAGTCTATACACAGGAAAGACAGAACTTAGCTAAGTTTATGCTGCGGGAAACCGCAGCATAATTTGTATGTATTCTCCACCTTTGCCATCTATGTTCTTATTTAGCTTGTCCTTCAATTGATAATCCTTCAAGGAATGAACACATTTCTTCTTCGCTCCAAATGCCAAGCATCGTTCCAGTAAATGTCATATACATGGCGCCTTCAGGGCAAAGAGCTGCATAAGAAGCAGATCCTAGATTTATGTTACCTACATAGAATGAATAAGAGTCAGGAGTAGTAGTTATCGATAACTCTAAGCTTCCATTTGTTTTGTCCAAAGCAATGCTGTCTTTTATGGCTTCAAAGCCATGGACGCGAAGAGATGAAGAGACCAATGTTTTATCATCTTTGTTTTCTACAATGATTCTGTAATAGTAGTCATTTGTAAACCAAGCAACAATTCCACCTTTTCCTTTTAAATCATCTAAAGAGATAGTAGCTTTGAAAACAGAAGAAAAATCTTCTTGCCGGAGTAAAAGCATTGTTGGAGTGCCCTTTTCCTTAGATAAATTATCTGAAGAAATAAGAGTAATAGTTTTTTTGTCAAAATTTTCAATGTAGAGATCATCGTTTGGCACTCTAAGCTTTTCAAATGGATACTCTCTTAATGGATTAGAAAAATCGATGATGCGTGTACTTTGGTTTACGGGAGATAGATCTACTTCCATTCCCCCCTGTATTAAAGGCCATCCATTCTCCCATTTGATGTCAACTCTAAATGACTCACGCCCAAGCTGGTGAAGTAGAGGTTTATTGGGAATTCTTACCCCTAAGAATACTCCAAACCACTCTTTATCAGGATCTTGGACTATATCCATATGCCCTGTTGCATGGATAATGTAGTCCTTTCTGTTGACATTAGATAATAGAGGATGCCCCATATATTCCCACTCACCCCTCAGGCTCTTTGAACGCATGACGCATTCGTGGTGCCCCATGCCTGTGCCTCCTTCAGCAAAGAAAAGATAATACCAACCATCTTTTTTATAGATGTGTGGAGCCTCTGTGGCTGCTTTGGAGATTCCCTCTGTGAGAATATATTCCTTTTCTAAAAACTCTCCATTTTCAGGATTAATCTTAGCACCTAATATTCCTCTTACTCCGTCGACGACACCTTTGGATGAGTAGAAACAAGATCCGTCATCATCGAAAAAGAGTGAGGGATCGATTCCATTCTTTCGAATCAAAACCGGATCAGACCATGGTCCATAGGGAGATGAGGAGTATACAAGAAAGTTCCAACCGATGTTTTTATTAGTTGTAACAGCATAGTAGATTCCCTTGTTAAAACGAAGCGTCGCTGCATAGATTTCGCCCCTATTCCTTGGGATGAACTCTTAGAAGAATCCAGAACGTACCTCCAGACTTCAGGGGCGACAGATGAAACTCCCATAGAGAGACTGAAGAAGCTTAATCTTTCTGCTTATGATTTCTACCTTGATAAAGGAGTGGATCTGGAGAAAGAGTATTTGGAAATCGGTGGGTGAGTGTGCGGCATCCCATGGTGTATATAGACCAGGTGGATCAGCTTTGAACGCAGGGCAGTGTGGCTCAAAGCGTGCAGTGACCTGGATTCTTTCCAAGTGTACAGGCGACAGGAGTCCAAGCTTCGACAAAATTGAAAAGTTGAAGGAAATAGAGGATATGATCTCATCCTCTTTCAAAGGAGAGCTGGAGGCAGATGTTGTTTATGATGAAGTGAGAAGGATAATGAGTATCTCTGGCTCTGCCTTACGTAATAGCGACGACATGAAGAAGGCTCTTTCAGTTGTGGAGGGATATCTTTCTTCTTTCTCAAATATCAAAGCAAAATCAGAGGGAAGAATCTGGAAGCTCTTCCAATTGAGAAATGCCCTCATCACTCAGAAAGTATATCTATCAGCGATGATAGAAGCATCCCTTTGTGGCAATGGAAGCAGAGGATCTTCCCTTTACTCAGATAAGAATGGAAAGGAACCTGGATGAACGCTTTACCTATTCTTTGGAAGGAGAAGGAGAGAAGTTGATACAGGAAGTAAAGTATGAGAAAGGAGACGTGAACTTCTCTTATAGAAAGCCTCGTCCTATTCCTCTTGATGATGACTTTTTTGAGAATGTCTGGAGAGAATATAGAAAAAACAAGAATATATACTAAGTTTGTATTCTTGGCTTATTAAATAAGTTTTTCCTCTTCTGCCTTTGGAAGGGGAATTTTTTTAATTATTTATAATATAAAGAAAAATATAATAGTTTGTAGTCATTACAAAGTCTTTTTATTCTCATTCTCCTTATCTTGGGCTAATATAATTATATGGAAGACAAGTGTTATATCTGTATCGACCTCAAAAGCTTTTATGCCTCCGTGGAGTGTGTGGAAAGAGGCCTGGATCCTATGACCACAGACTTAGTTGTGGCTGATCCTGAACGAGGTGACAAGACTATATGCTTGGCTGTATCTGCATCCTTAAAGAAAAAGGGTGTCAAGAATAGATGCAGGGTCTTTGAGATTCCTTCCTATCTTCATTACATAAAAGCCACGCCCAGGATGCAGAAGTATATAGACTATGCCGCTTCCATATATGGTATTTACTTAAGATACTTCTCTCCTGATGATATCTATGTCTACTCCATAGACGAAGCATTCTTGGATGTTACGGGATATCTTTCCCGTTATAAAAAGACTCCAAAGGAAATGGCTGTATTTCTTATGGATAGAATAACAGAAGAAGTGGGAGTAAGAGCCACTGCGGGAATCGGAACCAATCTCTATCTCTGTAAGATAGCTCTCGATATTACAGCTAAGCATGCTCCCGACTTTATTGGAATTCTGGATGAACAAAGCTTTATAGAAAAGCTTTGGGACCATAAGCCCTTAAGTGACTTCTGGAGAATAGGAAGAGGAATAGAGGCGCGTCTTGCCCGATTCGGTATCTTCACCATGAGGCAGATTGCCCATGCTCCGGAAGAGCTTCTTTATAAAGAGTTTGGAATAGATGCGGAATTAATGATCGATCACGCCTGGGGAAGAGAGAGCGTGACCATGAAAGATATCCAAGCTTACAAGCCTAAGAACAACAGTATATGCTCCGGTCAGGTTCTCTTTAAAGATTACCCATATGACGAAGCATTGGTTGTAGCAAAAGAGATGGGTGACGATGTGGCGTTACAGCTTTCAAAGAAAAGAAAGAAAGCCACGGGAATGGTGTTGGGCATCGGAATGGCCAGTAGGAGCGGAGGAGGTGGACGCCACCTAAGTCTTTCTTTCCCATCCCCAACCCAGAATGACCAGGACTTCAGGAATGCAGCTGCAACTCTCTTTAAAGCAATGGTTGGAAGAGATGAGTACGTAAGACGCTTCATGATATCTCTCTCAGGAATTGTGGATGACGACGAGCCAAGGCAGCTGGATCTCTTTTTGGATGATGAAGAAGCAAAGAAGAGGGAGAGTGTACAGAAGGCAGTGTTATCTATAAAAGACACATATGGAAAGAATGCCATTTTGAAGGGAATGGACTACGAAGAGGGAGCAACCCAGAAGGAGAGGAATGTTCAGATAGGAGGACATAAGAGTGGGGTATGAGAAGAGAGTAAAGATGAGCCAAGAGGAAAGGGCCAAACAATTTCTTCCATTCTCTGCCGTGAGAGGTTTGGAAGAAGCCTTGGAGAGGAAGAGACAGGAGCTTTTTGTTGAAGTTCCCCATGTTTTGATGTCTGATGCTGAAGAAGAAATAGATAACACTTTGAAAGAGATAGAGAAGGGTGACATCGTTGAAATTGAGTATTATGACGGTGAAAAGAACAGAACTGTAGAGGGCCTTGTGGATAGTGTAAGAAATAAAACCAGAGACATTGTGATAGATGGCAAGGTTTATCTTTTCAGCGTTATCGGAAAACTGAAGCTTGTTGAAAAGAAAAACGATTGATTTTAAGTTTGCATAATATGTTTTATTTCTTTCTATATAAGTAAAAAAGCAGATTGGAACAATAAAAAATCGGGATGGGCGGACTCGAACCGCCGGCCCCCAGTCCCCCAGACTGATACGCTAACCACTGCGCTACATCCCGAAACAACTTATTCTTGCCTCTTTGTATCTTTCTGTCAACTAGATGCAAAATCTAGAGATAAGATGGACATGAATGAAGTTGAGTTATTTAAAAGATGACCTTTTGTCCAAAGTAAATGAGCCCGGTTTCCCAGGCTCTGATTTTAGAAGTTAAGTTTCTTTACTTCTTCTACGCTGTTTTCGATTGCATCCGGCATTGATACTCTGCCATCGAAGGCCTTCATATCCTTGAAGCCTGAACCTGTAAGAAGGACAACAGCTACTGCGTTTTCACCGAGAGTTGAAACGAAGTGTTCTTTGTCTTTCTTGAAAGCGGCCCATGCACATGCTGCAGCCGGTTCTGCCAAGACACCAGCCTTAGATGTAAGGTCAATCTGACTATCGAGAATTTCTTCGTCGCTTACTCTTACCGTCCAGCCATCTGAGTCTTTGACGTACTGGGCAGCCATTCTTCCATTTGCAGGAAGTCCTACAGAAATACTGTCAGCTCTTGTAGTAGCATCAAATTCACTATAGTCGTTGTTGTCTACAGCGTTTGAAATAGCGGCACTTCTAGTGGACTGGCAGCAGATCATCTTTGGCATCTTGTCGATAAGACCAGCTTCCAAAATATCTGAGAAGCCTTTTGCTACGCCTGCGATGATACATCCGTCTCCGACTGGGACATATACA
>JALFYG010000211.1 GCA_022784805.1 Spirochaetales bacterium | reverse complement strand
GCCGGAAATGAAAAATGGAGCACACTGTTAACGACCACCAATTTTAACCAAAAAAAGTATCAACTATTTTAACCACTGTTACTTGTATCACCTATTTCAACCAATGAACCATCTATGCAATTACGATCATATGGAATGTATATTTCCGGTAGAAACAGTACAATATAATAAATAAACGATTTCACATGTGGTCTGTTCCTGACAGGTATTCCTTCAAAGCCCTGCATACTATTTCATTCTTGCTTACACCTGAAGCCTCCGAGACCGACCTGAGTTCCATCATCATAGCTTCAGGCAACAGCATATGAAACCTGACGCCTTTTCTTCCTGCAGAAAGTAGCTCCTTTTCCAGTCTTGCAGACGGTCTGTAGTCAACTTCGACGCCAAGGGCCTCCGCCGCATCGTTTATGCTGTCCAATCCTGAGGAAATGAGATCCAGGGCATCGTCAAACCTCGCCAAGGCCTCCTCCATGTCCTCAACCTTGCTGCTTTCGGAGAAAGATTCCGGCATATTGTCTAGCTTGTCCTCTTCTCCGTATTTAGCAGCCTCAAGCACTTTGGACAACTCGTATGCGTTCTGCCTTATGGCCGCTACAGTCCTTCTGGTCTCCCTGGCTATATTGTTCCTTACGCTTCTATTCATTTTTACATCTCTTGTTAGTTATACAGTGTTACACATAAAAGCAAGGATGTCTTCATATTTCCATTTTATTCCCAAAAATAGGCATTACAGTGAAGAAGTCAGGAGCAAGGGAATAACGCGGTAGCCATGCAGGTTGGCTTAGTCCTTACTGACAAGTTGCCGAAGGTACAATAAACCAACATAGATCGGATCTACTGTATATGGAGCTGTTGGTTAAATTCGGTGATATTTATACTGGTTGAAATCGGTGGTCATTTTCTGGTTGAAATCAGTGGTCTCTAACAACAGAAGGTTTGGTGAGGATTCTCCAGAACGAAAAGTACTGCGGAAACGCCATACTCCAGAAGACATACAAGAGGGATCTCCTTTCAAGGAGGGGCGCCAACAACGGGGAGGTGAGGAAATATCTGGTTGAGAACGGCCATGAGGCGATCATCACCCCGGAGCAATTTGAGATGGCGCAGCAGGAGCTGGAAGCCAGAAGGAAGGAGAACAGGCAGCACTCTTCAAAGTCCATATTCACCTCGAAGCTTGTCTGCAGTGACTGCGGCTGTTTCTTCGGCTCCAAAGTCTGGCACTCCACCGACAAGTACCGCAGTGTGGTATGGCAGTGCAACAACAAGTTCAAGGCTGAGGAGAAGTGTTCCACTCCCCATCTCAGGGAAGGTGTGATAAAGGAGGTCTTCATCAAAGCCTTAAATAAACTTGTCACCAACAAAGGCCCAGCACTGGATATGATGGACCACCTAAAGGCCAAGATCGATGATACTGCAGCGCTTGAAGGAAAACTTGAAAAGGCTGCTGCCACCTTTGACGAGAAAATGGTCCTTCTCCAGTACTACATCTCAAAGAACGCGATCACAGAGAAAGAGCTGGCTGATGGAAGATACTCAGAGCTGGAAAAAGAGTACAGGGAGGCATTGGCTGAGAAGGATAAGCTTCAGGACGAGCTGACCGAGAGAAGACGCAGGTCGCTGATGATAAAGAGGTTCATTGATGAGGTAAGCGGATTTGAAGATCTGTTCACTGAATTCTCCGAAAACCTATGGCTTGGGCTTGTGGATGTGATGGTCGTGAAGGACAAGAAGAATTTCAGGGTGAAGTTCAAGAGCGGGATGGAAGTACCGGTTGAGCTTTAATAAAAAATTAGAGAGAAAGGTCTACGGCATTGTTGCTGTAGGCCTTAAATTTAGCAAAATCATACATGTGTAGACTTATCTAAGTGTTTGTCACGAAAGAAAGTGTAAAAAATTGAAAATCCTGTTGATTTTTGTTGCAATTGTGTCCTTATTTCCATAATCATTGGAATTGCATAAGGAAAAAAGTATGAAAAAAACATTTTTGCTGGTTCCCCTGGCAATCATTCTCTTGATGTCGTTGTTCCTGGTTTCATGTGAAGATGAACCGGAAATCAAAACCTATACCGTCACCTTCCTCCTGGACGAAGGCGACGCCGAACCTTTCGACAAAAAGACTGTCATAGAAGGCACCGGCATAACAGACGCAAAGGTTCCCGAAAAGACCGGCCACAAGTTCCATCACTGGAAAACAATTGAAGGGAATGACGCTTATGAGCTGAACACCCCTGTAAAAGGCGACCTTACATTGGTCGCTGTATGGGATATCAACACTTATAAAGTCACATTCTACAATGAAGACGGAACAAGCATATATTCGACCACTTCTGCCAATCATGGTCAGCAGTTCTCATCTGTTGTTCAGCCAACACCTGAAAAGACTGGACATGTCTTGATAGGATGGTCTACAGAGAAAGGCTCAACAACAGCATATGATTCTTCGAAAGCCATCGAAGGGAATCTGAAGTTATATCCTATTTGGGAAAAAGGCCAATACAAAATTTCGTTCATATGTGGTGAGGGTGCTGAAAACGTTCCCCAGGTTCAGCCTGTTGAATTTGAAGGAAAGGCAACAAAACCAGAAAAAAATCCAACTAGGACAGGATATGAGTTCAGTCATTGGGCTGCAGCAGAGAATTCTGAGAATGCATATGATTTTGATACCGCAATAACAAAAGATGTTGTACTATACGCAGTCTACGATACTCTAAAAATCTCGGTTTCTTTCTACGATGAAAAAGGAGTTCTGATTCCCTCAAGTAATGAATATGAATGGGGAAAAGACTATGACTTTCCGACAATAACAAATAAACCGGATGGATTCGATTATGGATGGCTATTAGAAGGAGAGACTAGTCCAAAAACAGGATCTTCATTCAACCTCCCATACTCAACGAAAGAATACAAGTTCCATGTTTATATCACTACAGACCTTTTGACTATTGATAAAAATGGAAGCGTTAAGGCAACTAATACATTGAAGAATTCGACAGACGAAATATCTCTCAGTATTCCTTATTCTATCGAAGGAATAGCTGTCAAAGCTATTGGAAACAATGCATTTCTCAATTGTTCAAATCTCTTAAAAATCACTATTCCAGAAACAGTCACTTCTATGGGTACATCTGTTTTTGCAAATTGTCGTGGACTCCAGTCTGCTGTAATAAATGCAAATGTCAATACTCTTGATGAAAATACTTTTAATTCATGTGATGCACTTAAGAGTATTAGCCTTTCTAGTACAATTACTGAAATTAAAGGTGTTATGTTGGGAAATCTACAAAATCTGGAGTCGATAACCGTTTCAGAAAACAATCCGTATTTGAAAGCAGAATATGGAGTATTGTATAGCAAGGATTCCACTAGATTAATACATTACCCTGCAAAAAAAGAGGGTGAAGGCTACGTAATTCCGAGTACTGTTACTATCATAGAAGGTCAGGCTTTCAGATTTTGTAGGAATCTAAAGAGTGTCACTATTCCTGATAATGTCACTGAAATTAAAGTTCAAGCATTCAGCGGTTGTAGTAATCTTACGAGTATCGATATTCCGAATAAGGTTACTATAATTGGGAGTTACGCTTTTGATGGATGTACAAGCCTTAATAGTAGTATCACAATTCCAGGTACTGTCACATATATTGGACAAGGTGCATTCCTAAATTGCGAAAAACTTGAGTCCATTGTTGTTGATCCTGGCAGTATTACTTCACTTCCAGATGATCTTTTTAAAGGATGTACAAGTTTAACAACTATAAAAGTTGATCAGGTAAATACAGCAGAATACCCAAGCCCAATTGCATCCAATGCTCCTTGGGGTGCACCAAATGTTACTAAGGATCAGGTACAGTGGAAGATTGTTGAATAATGAAAGTATTCAGGTTTTGCCTGACAAATAAGATAGTTTATTCTTGGACATGGCGGTGGAGAAATCTGCCGTCATGTTTTTTCAGGGGCTGAAGGAATAGTTGCAATGTCAATTTGTAGGTTTTATCGCAGCTTCCATCATTCAGACTTCAATGATTGGGAAGGAAGTGGGTGTGAGTCGTAAGGAAAACGTTCCGACATAATATCACTGGCAGAAGAAAAGGAAGTATTATTTCTTTTCAAGGAAATACCAATCTAATATCACTGTATCAATACTCTGATACCAATAGGAACATGAACGAGCAAGGCATGTGATTTAGGCCTGTTTTCCCATAGTACCGTTGCCAATTCCTATACTCCCCAACGATATTGAACACTGTGTTACGTTTTTCCTTAACTGTATAACTTTATTCATAAACCCGATAACGTTATTCGAGTACTGTAAAACGTTATTCTAAACCTATGTAACGTAATTCAAATACTGTAAAACGATAATCCAAACCTGTGTAACGTTATTCGATAACTGTATTACGTTTTAAAAAATTATCGTTAACAACGTATGTAACGATAATAAAGGGGAAGGGAACACTTGTTCATTATCGTTGAAACAGTTACCTTGATTTTTCCTTATTTCAGGGCTCCTGTGTTCAATAACGTTAGAGAGAAGGTCTTGTAATTCCTTATGGTGTAGAAATAAAAAAAGTCAGAACTTGATTGTATCAAATTCTGACTCAAAGGATACCCGGAACGGGGCTCGAACCCGTATGGCCGCAAGGCCAGGAGATTTTAAGTCCCCAGTGTCTACCATTCCACCACCCAGGCAACAAATGTATAATAATCAAAAATACAAAGAAAGGGAAGTGATACCTTCCTTTCCTTTGCCCAAAAAATAGAGTACATTAGAAAGAGAAGGTGTACTATGACAAGTTGGCATGATTTCTTTATAGGTTTAGCAATAGGATTAGGCGTAGCAGCAATAATCTGGATCATATATCTCTTTAAAGTCCGTTCTACAAGAATTAAGGGCGAAAGCGATGTCAAGAAATACAAAGAAATGCTTACTTCCAGAATGGAGATAGAGAGCGAAGGCGTTGAGAAGCTTAAGAAGTCCAATGAAGAGCTAAAGACTCAGAATGAGAACTTAAGAATCTCTCTTCAGACTATGAGCCAGAAGCCAGGAAGAAAAGAGATGGAGAGACTCCAGGTTTATCAGAAGGCTGTAGATAGACTCACCATCAACTCACCAGGCTTTGGCCCAGCTTGGCAGGCTGCTCTCAAGGAGAGTGAAGAAGAGTTCAGTAAGACATACTCCGGCGTATTGCCATTTATCAGGAGAGTAATACCTGGTAAGACAAACGCCCAGCTTATGGATGCTGAAGAGACCCTCGGTAGCGACGAAGGCTAATTGGAGGCTTTCTCCTCCAAGAAAAGCCAGCGTTCTGTCTTTTCATCCAGCAAAATCTTTTTGCTCTCATAAAGCTTGGTTCTCTCCTGGAGGGTTCCAAGCTCTGTTTTTTCTGCAGTGGCAAAAGATTCTTCCAAGGCACCTATGAGAGATTCCAGCTCCTCGATTTCTTTCTCAAGAGCTTCTTTCTCTTTCTCTTCTTTATAGGTGAGACCCTTTTTCTCCCTGTTATGGCGCTCTGTCCTCTCTTTATCCCTGGTTATCTCCGCGGTCTTCTTCTCGTTTTCAACTCTTTCTTTCTCTTCTTTCCACTGGGTATAGTTACCAGGAAAGAGAGTAATCTTTTCGTCTTCGATAACAAAGAGCATATCGACAGTACAGTCCAAGAATGTTCTGTCGTGACTTGATATCACAGCGCAGCCAGGGAATGATGAGATATAATCTTCCAAGTTCTCCATTGTCTCGATGTCGATATCATTGGTAGGCTCGTCAAGAAGAAGGAAATTTGGATTAGAAATAAGACGCGTAATAAGGTAGAGTCTTCTTCTTTCTCCACCGGAAAGAAGCTCTATGGGAGTGCGGTGCATGGATGATGGAAATCCGAATATCTCCAAGAATCTTGCTGTCGTTACATCTTCTCCCTTGGAGTATCTGACTCTCTCTCCATAAGTGAGAGCATATTCGAGTACAGTCTTCTTACTCTCCAGGTTCCTTCCAAGCTGGTCATAGTATCCAAAGACAGTGTTGACGCCTTTGTCTACGCTTCCATTATCGGGAAGAGTTCTTCCATCCATAATATCAAGAAGCGTGGACTTACCGCTTCCATTGTTGCCAACGAGGCCTATCTTCATACCTTTGGTGAAAGAGAAAGTGAAGTCAGAGAAGAGAGTCTTCCCATCGTAACTCTTACCCACGCTATCAAGATCAAGAATCTTCTTACCCAGTCTTCTTTCCAAAGATGAGAACTCTGTCATCTTATCGTCCCTGACTTTTTCAAGGGAGGACTGCATCTCTTCGATCCTGTCTTTTCTATTCTTATCCTTACCTGTTCTTGCCTGTGGCCCTCTCATAAGCCACTTTAATTCCCTACGAAGAATGGTCTGGAGCCTTTGCTGCTCCTTCTCATTCATTACGATTCTTTCTTCTTTTCTTTCAAGGTAGGCAGAGAAAGAACCGGGATGCCTATAGAAATGCTTTCTATCCAGTTCCCAGATTGTTGAGCAGCACTCATTGAGAATATGACGGTCGTGGGTGACGATGATTACTGAGATAGGAGTAGCCTTGATCCAAGACTCTATGTACTCGACACTCTTTATGTCCAAGTGGTTGGTAGGTTCATCCAATAACAAAAGTCCAGGACGAAGGGCAAAGGCTCTTGCTATGGCAACCTTCTTCTGCTCTCCACCTGAAAGAGAATCCATTCTGCTTTCAGAAGAGAAGTCTTCCCCCATATCAGTGATGGATGCAAGAAAAGATCTCTCTATATCCCAGAGATTCTCTTTCTCTATTTTCTCACCAAGAGCTGTATATGCCTTCTCGTCTCCTCTATCCAATGCCTTATGATACTCTTTCAGAGTTTCTATATTCTTATCTTTGGAAAGGTAAAGATACTCCATTACGGTGCAGCCTTCAGGGTATGTTACATTCTGTTCAAGCATCACCATGTTGGTGCCGCTTCTGAGAGATACCTTTCCTTCATCTGGCATGATCTCACCTGAAATAGTGCGGAGGAATGTGGATTTTCCACATCCATTTTTTCCCACGATTCCAACTTTCTCCCCGCTTTCCAAGCCAAGGGTTACATTCTCAAATAATGGTTCGTCTTTAACCGTTTTCTCTAAGTTTTCTATGCTCAGTATGTTCACGCTCTAATAATAGTGAAAAGAAAGCTTGGTGTCATTGTCCTTCTTCTCCATCAATGAGATAATCTGATTATGATTAAAGACATTGACCTTACTCTTATGCCTCAAGAGGCATTCGAAGAAAATACGATTATCAAGAAAGCATCATCCAAGTGCACCATTCCTTTAAAAAGCGTAAAGGGAATGAAGATACTACGTAAGAGCATTGATGCTAGGCGTAGTGTGGTGAAGATAAATCTAAGAGTAAGGCTCTTTGTTGAGGAAGAAGTAAAGAATACATGGGAGCCTGTAGTCTTTCCTGATGTTTCTTCATCTCCCTCTGCCATCGTGGTGGGCATGGGACCAGCCGGTCTCTTTGCTGCCTTGACTTTAATAGAGAACGGAATAAGACCAATAGTCTTGGAGAGGGGAAAGGATGTACATGATAGAAAGAGAGACTGCGCCATCTTGTGCACGAAAGGTGAGCTGAATACCGAATCCAACTATGTATATGGAGAAGGCGGGGCTGGAGCATATAGTGACGGTAAGCTCTATACCAGATCTCAGAAACGTGGAGACGTGGGCAAAGTGCTCTCACTCTTGGTCCAGCATGGGGCAGATGAATCTATTCTCTATGAGACTCATCCCCATATTGGAACAGATAAGCTTCCTATGGTAATCGAGAATATACGCTCGACTATCATCAATAAGGGTGGAGAAGTTCACTTCAACACAAAGGTAGTGTCTCTCCTTAAAAATGATAATAACGTCTATGGAGTGAAGTGTGAAAATGGAGAAGAATACCTGGGGCCAGTTATTCTTGCCACAGGCCACAGCGCCAAGGATGTTTATCGCTTTTTAAAAGACGAGAATATTCTTCTCGAAGCAAAAGACACTGCCGTAGGAGTAAGACTGGAGCACCCTCAAGCCCTTATTGATCAGATTCAGTACCATAATCCTAATGGTAGGGGAAAGTATCTTCCTCCTGCCACATACTCCTTCGTGACCCAAGTCGATGGTAGGGGAGTATATTCCTTCTGTATGTGCCCGGGAGGAAGCGTAGTTCCTACAGCTACTGAATATGGCTCCTTGAGTGTAAACGGCATGAGTTCCTCATCCCGTTCCGGGAGCAAGGCCAACTCTGCCATGGTTGTCCAAATAAGAAAGGAAGATGTCCCGGACAAGGGAATATTCTCTGTTTTGGATTGGGTCGAGGAAATCGAGAGAAACAGCTTCAGAGATAGATTCCAAGCACCGGCTCAGAGAATGGCAGACTTTGTAGACAATAGATTCTCATCCACACTCCCTAAGTCTACATATGCTCCTGGACTGGTTTCATGTAACCTATATAGTGTACTACCTCCTATAGTCTCCTCATCTCTCAAGGATGGCTTTCTTGCTTTTTCAAATATGACCAAGGGAAAGTTCCTGACAAACGAAGCAGTAATGATTGCCTCCGAGACAAGGACCAGCTCCCCGGTCCGTATTCTCAGGGACGAAGAGTATAAATCACTTCCTGGATTATACCCGGCAGGAGAAGGCGCTGGATATGCCGGAGGAATAGTGAGCGCTGCTATCGACGGCACGGAAGTAGCAAAGAGTGTGGTAAAAACTCTTTAACTATTTAAACTGCAACACATTAAGCATATTATGTTGATGTATGTCCTTTTATTCTTTGTCTAAATAGTAGAACAAAGAAGCGAAAGTAATATAGTAAGTTTAGTAAAACTTTATCGATAAAAATTTACAGAATATATAGAAGATTATCAGAATATGTGGTAAATGGTTGACCAAGATTATTGGAGGTAATCATGAGAATCAAAGCAGCTGTAACACACTCAACAGGAGCTCCTTTTGTAATAGAGGAAGTGGAACTCGACGAACCTAAGATGGGTGAAATCCTTGTCAGGATAACAGCAAGTGGTATTTGCCATACTGATGAAGCAGTACAGCATCAGTTTATTCCAACACCACTTCCTGCTGTTCTTGGACACGAAGGCGCAGGTATTGTTGAGAAGGTCGGACCTGGAGTAACTGAGTTTAAGCCTGGTGACAGAGTAGGTATTTCCTATGGTTTCTGTAACACATGTTGTAACTGTAGAAAATCAAGATACTTTGTCTGTAAGAGTTTGAATAAGATCAACTTCGGCGGTATCCAGCCAGATGGAACAACACGTCTTCATACAGTAGATGGCAAGGATCTCAGCACATTCTTTGGTCAGTCTTCCTTTGCTACATATGCTGTTGTAAACCAGAACCATGCAGTTAAGGTTGAATATAATGATGTAGACTTGGCCATTGTTGCACCAATGGGATGTGGTATTCAGACAGGTGCAGGTGCCGTCCTTAATAGACTTCGCCCTGAATTTGGCTCATCTATTGCTGTCTATGGCTGTGGAACAGTAGGCATGAGCGCCATCATGGCTGCCAAGATTGCAGGATGCCAGCAGATTATCGCAGTCGGTGGCAATGAAAAGAGCCTTGAATTGGCAAAGGAATTGGGAGCTACAGATACAGTCAACAGAAAGAAGGTTGATGACCTTGTTGCTGCCGTTAAGAAAGTCTCCTTGTCTGGAGATGGCGTGAACTACTCAATCGACACGACTGGAGTAGGTGACTGCGTAAGACAGTCTCTTGGTTTCTTGGATTTTGATGGAACTTGTGTTGTCGTAGGTGCAACTGGTGACATTACCTTCAATGTTCAGAACGAACTTATGGGAGATGGTAAGAGCCTTGTTGGTGTCATTGAAGGTGATTCTATTCCTAAAGACTTCCTTCCAAAGCTTCTTACTTACTATAAGAATGGACTTTTCCCAATTGATAAGCTTATGAAGTTCTACAAGTTTGAAGAAATCAATGAGGCTCAGGCTGCATCCCACAGGGGTGAATGTATCAAGGCAGTTCTCAGAATGGAGTAAGGCTAGGATAGTTTCAGTTAATAAGGCAGGTGCAAGACAGTCAGAATGTCCTGAGCCTGTCTTTTTCTTTGCATAATATGTTTATCTCTCTGATAAAAAAGAAATTATCCTCTTCTTTGTTTTAGCTTTCTTATTGATAAGGCTTCAGGGCATCCAAATAGTTTGGTATTAAATAGCAGGAAGAAAGTAGAATTTGATCTGGACCCCGAATCTTAGTTGATTTATCCTGGAAACCAACAAGGGGTGAGAGATGAGTCTTGAAAAAGGAATATATGAATTAGTAGTGAACAAGGAAGTGAAGGAAGAAATATCTTCTCTTTCTACATTGAAGGCTACTACTGATAAATTAGATGGAGACTCATCATCTATCCTTATAAGTAAGTATGTAGAGAATGTACTGAGAAAGATATTGGAAGACACTAATAGCGTTGAAGACAAAGTTGAAATAGCTAATGAGGTTATTTCAAAGCTCTCTGATTCTTTTCCTGACTATGGTCTAAATCAACTTATTATTGAAAAGAAAGGTGAAGCATTAAAAGAAGTAAGAGACACAAAGGTAAATACCAAAGAATTGGAGAGGCCTTCTTCTTCCATCTCTACAAGTATGCTCTTCACCGGAGACTCACAGATTAAACTCGTGGATGAGCTAAACAAAGAAATAGTATCTTCCGACAAAATCGATATGCTGGTTTCTTTCCTTAGAGTTTCTGGAATTGCCATGATAAGGGTAGCCTTAAATGAATTTGCAGAAAGAGGCGGAAAGCTTAGAGTGATCTGCACCACATATATGGGTGCCACAGAACCAGAAGCTGTAAGAGAAATAGCCAATCTACCCAATGCAGAAGTAAAGATTTCCTACGATACAAAACATACAAGGCTTCATGCCAAGGCTTATATGTTCCATAGGAACACAGGCTTTGACACTGCATATATCGGTTCCTCAAATTTGTCAAAAAAGGCAATAACTGATGGACGCGAGTGGAATGTCAAAATAACTTCCCATGATCAGAAAGATGTCTTTGACAGAATGAATGAGACCTTTGAGTCTTATTGGAATTCTGATGAATTTGATGAGTACAAAAATGATGACTACGACAAGCTATCAGCAGCCGTTGCATCGGAAAATAAAAAGGGTAGTTCCAATCCTCTGGTGACATATTCCTTTGAATTAAGGCCTTATCCATTCCAGGAAGCTATCCTGGATAAACTCGATGCAGAGAGAAAACTATTTGGTAACACAAAGAACTTGGTGGTTGCCGCAACCGGTACAGGAAAGACAGTTATCTCAGCCTTTGACTACAGACGTTTCAGAAAAGAGAATAAAGATCAACATCGCTTATTGTTTGTGGCCCATAGGGAAGAGATTCTAAAACAGAGTCTCTCCTGCTTTAGAGGCGTGTTGAAAGATCCTGAGTTTGGTGCGTTATATACAGGAAATAACAACGAGATAAAAGAGGGACAGAGTCTCTTTGCAACAATACAGAAGCTGGATAGCAGGGATAATATCACTCGATTCTCTCCTGATTATTTTGACTTCATTATTGTTGACGAGTTCCATCATGCCTGTGCAGACTCCTATCAAAAGTTATTGACTTACTTTAAGCCCCGAATTCTATTGGGACTTACTGCCACTCCTGAAAGAATGGATGGCGAAGATATCCTTAAATACTTTGACGGAAACCATATTGCTGCTGAAATAAGACTACCTGAGGCAATTGAAAGGCAGCTATTGGTTCCTTTCCATTATTTTGGTGTCAGAGATAGCGTGGACTTGGATGGCCTCAAATGGGCTCGTGGTGGATATGAGAAGAGTGAACTTGATAATGTTTATGTCTTCGAGACAGAAGTGGCAAGGAAAAGGGCTGCTTTAATTATTAATTCCATAAAGCGTTATGTAGGAAACCCAGCTGAAGTAAAGTGTCTTGGATTCTGCGTATCCATTAAGCATGCTGAGTTTATGGCATCCTTTTTCTCTTCCAATGGATTAAAAGCTGTGGCTTTATCAAGTAACAGCAATGAGCAAGAGAGGAACAGTGCCAGGAATTTGTTTCAGAATGGAGACATAAACTATATCTTCACTGTTGATCTCTATAACGAAGGCGTGGATATCCCTGAAATAGATACAGTCATGTTCCTTCGTCCTACTGAATCATTGACTGTGTTTCTGCAGCAGCTTGGAAGAGGCCTGAGAACAAGTCCAGACAAAGAGTTCCTCACTGTTCTTGATTTCATAGGACAGAGTAATAAGAAGTATAGATTCGAAGAGAAGTTCAAATCCCTGTTAAAGGAAAGAAACAATGGTGTTTATAGAGAGATGAAGGATAGATCATTGTCTCTTCCTCCAGGATGCCATATCGAGATGGAAAAGGAGGCGATGAGAATAGTTCTCGATAACATAGAGAGTTCTCTCGATAAGAAGAATATTCTGATTCAGAAGTTGATTGACTTTGAAAAGGAGAGTGGAAAATCTCTTACCCTTGATAACTTCTTCTCCTATAACCATATGAATCCAAGGGACTTCTATAAAAAGGGAAGTTTTGTATCTCTTTTGAGCGAAGGAAATGTCATCAAGAGGGAAAAAGGAAGTCTTGATGATGATTTCGATGCTGCTTTGAAGCGACTTACATATTGTGACTCCTCCAGATTCATGAGATTTATCATTGAGATGTTGGAGTCACCGGAAAGAAAAGCAGCAAGCAAAGCAGAAGAAATGATGCTTAACATGTTCCTTTTCACGGTCTTTAATAAAAATGAGAAGGGACTGACTCCTTATGATGTGATGGAAACAATCAGGAAAGATGAATTCTACAGAAGGGAATTCAAGGCTCTTCTCTCCTATAAAATAAACCACATCGATTTTGTCGCTCAGCAAATGGATGGTGATATCCCATTGGATGTTTTCTGCACATACAATAGAAATCAGATACTTGCTGCATTTGGCGATACAAGTCCTAGTTCATGGCAAGCTGGTGTAAAATGGTTCCCAGATGAGAATACTGATGTTCTTCTAGTTACTCTTAATAAGTCAGATAAACTCTATACTCCTTCTACCATGTATAAGGACTATGCAATCTCTCCAGAGAAATTCCATTGGGAGACACAGAACAAGACATCTGAAGATTCTTCTACAGGAAGACGCTATATCTCATCCTCATCCAGAATCCTGCTGTTTGTAAGAGAAGCAAAGGATGATCTCTATGGTTCTGCCCCTTATACTTTCCTTGGACCAGTTGAGTATGAAAGCCATAAGGGATCAAGGCCTATGGCAATAATTTGGAAGATGAAATATAGGATACCGGCAAGGTTTATCCAGGAGTTAAGCAGAGGACTTGCCATCTAATGGGATGAGGATTTCTCACCAATATATCCACAAACCATCCATAACGGTTTATTCAAAAAAAGGAGAATAAAGTGAAGGACGATTGGTTTGAAGGGAGCTTATTTGATGAATCTGAGCTTGATGCTGTTTCTTCTTTCTATATAGATGGGAAGGATATTTCATTAAAAGAAAAGACAAGTAGTAATCAGAGAAGTGATGATCAGAAGGTGGAAAATGAAATCTATCTGACTTCCATACCTTCGTTGAGTGACCGTTCCCAAGCTTTTCTTCTTTCAAAAGGTATCAAGACTATCAAAGACCTGATTGACTACGATAGATATGGTGGACATGAAGCGATTCTGGAAAAAGGGAAAAAGAGCGCTGAAAATATAGGTCAAGTAATCGACGATTATAACAATGGCTGTCTTTTTTATGATGAATATACACCAAAAAGAGTTTCCCTTCCTTTGGAGTCCTTATAGAAGAAGAAAAACCTTCGCTACCTATTTTGGCTTATGGCCTTTCCAATAGATGTTTGAACATCTTATTCAAAAAGGGAGTTTTTACAGAAAAACAGCCGTAAAGCTTCCCCCTTTCAAGGTGGAGGATGCAAGGCTGAAAAATGAATGCCTCAATTGTTATAAATCGTTATAAATGCTATAATAAATCATGGACAGACAGGTAAAGAATGAAGCCATAAAGACAACTCTGAAACAGACCAGAGATAGAAGA
>JALFYG010000207.1 GCA_022784805.1 Spirochaetales bacterium | reverse complement strand
TGTGATATTTTCATAGGGTAATCCAAATATATCGAGGTATATACATGTCTGGCCACAGCAAATGGGCAACAATAAAGCACAAGAAAGGAATTGCAGACGCTAAGCGCGGACAGGCTTTCACAAAGCTTATCAAGGAAATCACTGTCTGTGCAAAGATGGGCGGTCCGGATCCTGAGTCCAACGCACGTCTCAGAACTGCTATCCTTAAGGCAAGAGCAGAAAACATGCCTAAGGATAACATCGAAAGAGCCATTAAGAAGGGTAGCGGAGAGCTCGGCGCTTCTACCTTCTATGAACTCACATACGAAGGCTACGCTCCTGGTGGAGTCGCAATCATCATCGATACACTTACTGACAACAAGAATAGAACTGCTTCTGATGTTAGAAGTACTCTCACCAAGCTTGGTGGATCTCTCGGAGCAACAGGCTGCGTAAGCTACATGTTCCAGACTAAGGGTATCATCACTTATTCTACAGAGAAGTACACAGAAGATCAGATCTTCGAAGTCGCTCTTGAAAATGGTGCAGAAGACGTATCAACAACAGATGATATAATCGAAGTCACAACAACTCCAGCTGATTTTGCATCAGTTCTCGAAGCTATGCAGGCAGCAGGTTTTGAGCAGGAGAGCGCAGACGTTCAGAAGATTGCAGATCAGACAGTTTCTTTGGACAAAGAAAAAGCTGCAAAGGTTATGAAGATTGTCGAAAGACTTGAGGAACTTGATGACGTTCAGCAGGTTTCCACTAACCTTGATCTTCCAGAAGACTTTGACGTAGAGGACTAAGATTTTGATTATTCTTGGAGTTGATCCAGGTTTATCTAACACAGGCTGGGGAGTTGTTTCCTATGATGGAAAGAACTACCGGCCTATTTCTTATGGTGTCATTCAGACAAATAAAGACGAAAGTCAAGTCAAGAGAATCTATACAATAGCCGAGGACTTGGGGACAATTGCAACTAAGTATGCAGTGGATGAGGCAAGTATCGAGGATATCTTCTTTAATCAGAACGTATCTTCCGCCATTCCTGTGGCCAAAGTCATCGGTGCTGCAATCTATAAATTCTCATCTATGGGAATCCCATCCTATTTATATGCCCCTAGAGATATAAAAATGGGAGTAGTCGGGATAGGAAACGCAGAAAAGTATCAAGTCCAAGATATGGTCAAAAGAATACTTAGGCTTAAAGATATCCCAAGACCAGACCATGCAGCCGATGCCTTGGCAGACTGTATCTGTCACGTTACTCATAGAAGTCAGAAAATATAGTACTGCACTTTCTATCGTCTTTGGGATATTCTATTCTTATGATCAATGCTATCAGAGGCAACTGCCTTTCAATTACAGATAATTCATTAGTTATTCTCTCTCAGAGTGGCATAGAGTTCTATGTAGAGTGTTCTTTAATCACTGCTAATAAATTCAGAGCTCTTTCCAGTGAAGACAGGAAAAACGTAAGAGTCTTCACTGTCCTTAACCATAGGGAAGACGCCATGACTCTCTTTGGCTTCTATGATGAGAAGGAGAGATTCTGTTTTGTGGAACTTCAGACAGTTCCTGGAATCGGCCCTAAGGGAGCCTTGAAGATTCTTGGAGGAATTACTGTTGATGACTTGGTTCTTGCTTTGGATACGCAGGACGTAAAGAAGCTCTCCAAAGTTCCAGGACTTGGAGCAAAGACAGCTCAGAAGCTTATTCTTCAGCTTAGGAATGTCCTTGTCTTTGAAAGCGAGGGGGAGAAGGAGAGCGACACCAAGCCCTCAAGTACCTCCAAACGTTTCTCTGACTTTATATCTTCTTTCTGTGAAATGGGATATGATAGAAAAGGTGTCATAAAGGTCATTGATACCATTCTTGAAGAGAATAGTGATAAATACAAAGATATGGATGACAGGGAGATAGAGAAGAATATCTTCACTTCTGTTCTTAGGAGGCTCAATTGATTATAGATAAACAAAATGAGTTGGAGCTTGATGACTTCAACGAAGAAAGAACTGTAGAGCCTACATTTATTGAGACAGAAGATATCCAGGAGAATATTCTGAGACCTAAGTATCTATCTGACTTCCAGGGCCAGGATGAACTCAAGGAGAACCTGAAGATATACATTGATGCCGCCAAAAAGAGGGGAGAGGCATTGGACCATATATTCCTTCAAGGCCCTCCAGGACTAGGTAAGACTACTCTTGCATCAATCATCGCCAATGAGATGGGAACAGATATTAAGCTTACAAGCGCCACTGCCCTTGATAAACCAAAGGACCTTGTGGGAATCCTCACCAATCTCAGTAAGGGCAGTATTCTCTTCATCGATGAAATCCACGGCCTCAAGAAGAGCATGGAAGAAACACTCTATGTGGCAATGGAAGACTATAAGATCGACTGGGTAATCGGGCAGGGACCTGCTGCAAGAACAATGAAAATTGACCTTGAACCATTTACTCTCATCGGTGCTACAACCCGTACTGGTGCTGTCTCAAAGCCACTGGAGAATAGATTCGGAATCCCAGTGAAGATTGATCTCTACTCACCTGAAGAGCTCTCTCTAATCATAAAGAGAAGTGCTAAGATTCTTAACACAAATATCACTGACGACGCTGTCATGGCTATTGCAAGGTGCTCAAGGGGAACACCAAGAATCGCTAACAGAATCCTGAGAAGAGTCAGAGACATAGCCCAAGTGAAGGGAAACGGTACCATCACAAGGGAAATGGCTGGAATAGGATTGGAAAAGCTTGGTATCGACAGATATGGCCTGGATAAAACAGACAGGGAAATCTTGAGAGTAATCATTGATGTTTATAACGGAGGACCTGTTGGCTTGGAAGCTTTGGCTGCATCCATTAACGACAGTGCAGATACTGTTGAAGTGTACTATGAACCATACTTAATGAGACAAGGTTATTTAAAGCGTACCACAAGAGGACGCTGTGTCACCCAGAAGGCATATGAAGTTCTGGGAAAGAAGGATAAATATGCTGACCAAGGATTTTTACTTTGATCTCCCTGATGAGCTTATAGCTCAGGAGCCAAGTGAAAAGAGAGGCGAAGACAGGCTCTTGGTTTTAGATAAAAATAGTGGTGAATACAAGGACATGATGATGTCTGATTTCCCATCACTTCTCCCTGAGAATTCTGTTTTGGTTGTTAACAACTCCAAAGTCAGAAAGGCTAGGACTTATGGAGAGAGCATCGAGACTCAGGGAATCGTTGAGTTCTTGTTCCTTGGAAAGAATAGCGACGGATCATGGAAAGCAATGGTCACCAAATCCAAGCGTCAGAAAAAGGGAAAGAGATTTGTCTGGAAAGATCCTCAGGGAAAGCCTTATGTAGAGGCTGTCATCGAGAAAGAGAACGAAGACGGAACAAGGGATGTGAGATTCGACAGGGATATTGACGAGGACTTCTTCCAGACCCTAGGACACGTGCCACTTCCTCCATATATTAAGCGTGAAGATAACTGGAAGGATGAAAACCGCTACCAGACTATTTATGCTAAGAAAGAGGGAAGTGTAGCAGCTCCTACAGCAGGCCTTCATTTTACTCCTGAAATCTTGGAGAAAATAAAGGAAAGGGGCATAAAGATCTATGAGGTTACTCTCCATGTAGGAGCAGGAACTTTCCTCCCTGTAAGAAGTGATGAAATAGAAAACCATCATATGCACACGGAGAGTTATGAAATCTCTCCAGAGACTGCCATGGAACTGAATAAGGCAAAGATGGAAGGAAAGACTATAGTTGCTGTAGGCACCACATCCATCAGAACCCTTGAAAGTGCCTCAGATGATAGTGGAATGCTTACTAAGCTTAAAGATGATACTTCAATCTTTATTTATCCAGGATATAAGTTTAAGTTCGTCGATAACCTTCTGACTAACTTCCATACCCCAGAGTCAACACTATTGATGCTGGTCAGCGCCCTAGCAGGAAAAGACCATATCTTTTCTGCATACCATCATGCAGTTGAAGAGAGATATAGATTCTTTTCCTATGGCGACGCAATGTTTATAAAAGGTTAGTGGTCTTAAGCCAACTCCAGATTTCTTCCTCTACTTCCTCGATAGACTTGTCTCCATTGATATAGAGATAGTTCACTTCTTCAGGAAGGGAGGAGAATTGTTCTATATAGTTTTCCCTAACTTTTTTCAGGAACTCCAATCTTTCAAATAGTTCCTTCTCACATCCACGCTTTTCTATTCTTTCCATGCATGCTTCGGGAGTGGTATCCACAAAGATCAAATGGCTTGGGTGTGGGAAACGGCTGTTGATTGCCTTGATATACTCGATATCACATTCAGCTCCCTGATATGCAATAGATGAATACTTGTATCTATCTGTGACAATGATGAACCCATCATCAATCATCTTCTCCAGACCATACTCCTTGTTATAAAGGTGATCGTCTCTATCTGCAGAAAAAAGAAGGGCCAAAGCTTCTGGAGTGGTTTTGATTTTTTTCTGGAGGACTTCTCTTACCATTCTGCCAATGGGGTAGTCAGTAGGCTCGTGGGTAATAAATACTTTCTTTCCCTCATCTTCCAATCTTTTGGCAATCAGGCGCATTTGTGTAGTTGTACCTGCTCCATCCAAGCCTTCTATGACGATTGTATTTTTCATATTCATCTTTTCTCCATTTATCACAGCTGGAAAAAATGTTAGATTATTAGGAGTAAACTGTAAATCTGATTTTGGGGTGAAGGATTGAAATTTCATAGTAATCTGAAGACCGTATTAATATCTTTATTTGTTCTTCTGATATTTGCTTTCAGTTCTGTCTTCATTATTGCAGAGCTTGACCTTACTTCACCCACACTTTTGGTTACAAACAGCATTTTCCAATCCTTCACTGAAAAGGATAGTGATTTCTCATTCTCTTTTTCTTCCATGGAGCGTAACTTCAGGGACAGGGTCATGGTAAATGATATAAGTATCAGCTACAAAGATGAGGAGATAGCCCAAATAGAGTCTGTGGAAATCAAGATGGGACTATTTGATCTCTTTTCTTTCTTAATAAAAGGAAAGACAAAGGCTGAAATAGTTGCTGTAAACGGTGAAGTAAAACTCACAGAGGAGTTTTTCAATAGCTTCTCTTCTGAGAGCGACACCACCAGTGAAAACAATGAAACAGCTTCAAAAGATTCAAAATATAGCTTCTCTGTGAAGTTGGAGAATATCGCACTTACAGTTTTAGATAAATGGAGAGTTGAAGGTATTTCAGCCTCCATGGACATCATCGATGGCTTTGATAATATTTCAGCAAACCTGAAGGTTCCTGAGATTAACCTGAAATATGATGACTATTCCTTGTCACTTAAAGAAATACTTCTTTCTCTAAATATGGCTGAAGGTCTTAAGGCTTCTCTCTCCCTTGATTCAGCCTCTCTTTCTTCCTCATCCTTTAACATTAATACAAATGCTGTTGTCGGAAATATCACAGCCAAGTCCCTCTCATCCATAAAGGATCTTGAAGGTAGTTTGACTCTTAATGGAACAAGCCTCTCTATTCCTGATGGAGAAGTCTCCGTCAACCCTATTTCTGTGATTATAGGGGAAAAAGGAGTTGAGCTGAAACTTGAGGAAATAAAGGGGAGATTCCAGGACGCAGTAATCAACGCAAAGAACGCTGTAGTAAAAACAGAGGATTTTAAAGAGCTAAGTGCAAGAATAGAGGGTGCATCAGGACAATATCAGGAGATTCCATTTACTCTTGATAACATTTCCATACCTTCCATTTCCCTTTATGATAAAAAAGCTGAGCTTAAGTTCCAGTCTCTTAAGATAAATTCTCTTGAGAACCTTACAAGTAATATTTTTACAAAGGTCGAACTGGACAACGGTTCATTGTCATTGGACTATAATGAAGGCATAAAGATAGCTCTCGGCTTAGACTCCATCATATCTCCTAAGAGTAATGTCTCAGGAGATATTCTCATAGGCTTTGATGTGGAACTTGCTTTCGGTGATAATACTCTTCAAAGCTTCTCCGTTGTCTCAAGAGATATGTACCTTGGGTATGGAGAGAAAAAAGACAATAGTCTTGTCATTAAAGGTGATATAGATAAAGCCCAGCTGATTCTTGAATATGGAAAGATTAATCTTGATCTTTTATTGGGCTTTAATGATAAGTCATTTAATGGAAAGATGGATTTGAGTGATTATCCAATCTCTGTAATCTATGCTCTCTTAAAGGATTATAGCGTTGATGTTGATAAGTACATTCCTTCAACTTCATCCATATCCTGTAGCTTAGATGTAAACGGAAAATATAGCGAATTGTCCAAGCTATTCTTCCAAGGCGACATTTCTTATTCAGTTGATTTATCTAGCATAAAATATGGTGAAATAGAGACCTATATAAAGTCCAAAGGAGACCTTTCATTTAAAGATGAAAGCGTAGTATTCAGTTCAATTGATCTCAATACTAAGTATTTTTCTCTTCTTCTCTCCGGTAATCTTCCATATTCCAATATGCTTCCGTCTCTATCCTTCTCCCTTAATCTTCCGGAAGGAGATAAAGGTGTAAAAGGATCCCTTATTCTTTCTTCTGAAACAAGTTATGACTTCTCCATTATGGCCTTGTCCACCGACGATACCTCTATCATTGGAAAACTTAACTTCCAGGAAGGAATCATTACAGGTAGCAGTACTCTTACAACCCTTGGAACAAAGAGACCATTTATCTTCAATGTTGACTTAAATGAGAAGACTTTCGGTGCTTCAAGTTCAAAAATCGGTCTTAATGGTTCCTTCTCAGAAGGCATCTATGCATCCTTGCTCCTAAGAAGATTGGATATAGTAAGGGATGGAAAGGGTAACCCTATGTTGATTGACGGCGACATTGAGTTTGCAGTGAATAATGGAGAGTGGAGAATAGATGGTGAAGGAATCAATCTTGAGAACCTTTGGTTTATTCCTTCTTCTCCAAATATCAAACTTAATTTTACTGGTGATAAGACGGCAATCTCTGTTCCAGAGTTATCTATCAGCACCAATGACGTTACATATTTCAATGGTAAGTTGTACTTCGATTTATCCACCTTTGACCTATCTGGTTCTCTTGATGGAGCAGAAGGTGGAGGTGACGTTGTATTCTCCTTCACAAAAGATACTCTCTACTCCGGATTTATCAGGGCAAGGAATTTGGATTTGACTCCATTCGGAATCAGGGACATGTACCTTAACATGAACTTGACAGGAAGAGCATCCCGTATCGCTGACATCTCAATGGAAGGTAACGTTGAGGCCCTGGCTTATGATAGCGTCAACGATGACAGAAAGCTTACTGCTGATTTGGCTGTCAATGGTGACTCTCTCCTTCTTGATAACATCATCTTCAGTAACTCCGGTTTCTCCATTGAAATAGATTCAATAGATTGGAACTCCATTGATGGAGAACTAAAGATAGGCGAAGGAAGATTCAGAATGAAGGGTGAGCATGTGGATAGGGACTATCCTATTTCTGCGGACTTTAACCTTTTATTGGTTATGAACGACAATGAGAACCTCTATACTTCACTCTACAATATACTGAGAGACGGAGGGGAGGGTATCGAGCTTTCCCTTAACCTTAAATCCCTTGATATCGATAACTCAAGAATTCTTGTGGAGAATAAGAGTACATCCGGTTTGATCAGAAACAGAAGAATTGACTTTACCGGTTCTTTGATTTCCGGATGGTTCGATTTTGATAACAAAACTTTTGACTTGGATATAGATGTACATCCTCTTGCTGCACTATCAATTAAGGGTGACTTAAATGAAGGAATCAATGCAAATGCCAACATCAGATCCTTCAATATGTACTTTATAAACGTGTTTATGAACCCTCCTTACATTACATTTGACGAGTGTTTTCTCAAAGGAGAGGCAGGTATCCTTGCAAAAGACGGCATCTATAACCTTAATGGAAACTTATATACAGAAGAAATGGGTGTAAATATCTTCTGGGTTCCAGATCAAAAGGTCATTGTACATAATCCTACGTTCACTCTTTGGAATAATGACCTCAGGTGTTCCGTTTCAAAGGCTACTGTCATCGATTACGAAACCTATGAAAGAAAGACCATCGATATGTGTGCTGGTCTCACTTTGACCCCAACTCTTTCCATTGAAGGATATGTTGCAGAGATATGGATGGATGAAAACAATCCAGTAAGAATAAGAGTTCCTCTTCCAATGATGAACATCGATATTCTTGCAAACGGTTATGGCCACTACTATATGAAGACTACAGAAGGGGAGCCTATGAATAATGACGGTGAGTTAAATGTCATTGACTCTGTAGTTACCATTGGTATGAATCCATATCCTGAGTGGTATAATCTCAGAGGCAGCGCAAACGTTGACATGACAATCAACTTCGAAAGAAATAACAGAATAATCTATCCAGCTCAAGCTGATCCTATCATCTCCATTACTCTTGACGAAGACAGCACCGTAACCTTTGTGAAGAAAGGTAGCTCTTATTCTGTCCAGGGAGACGTGGACATTAGAGGTGGAGAGATATTCTATTTCCAGAAATACTTCTATATTACAGAAGGAAATATTTCATTTCCTGATCCAAGTAAGCTTGACCCGAAGATTAACCTCAGGGCTACTCTCCGTGACTACGACAGCGATAGTAACAGGGTGGAAGTATATCTGGTAATGAAGGACAACACCTTCGGTAACATTAACCCGACATTGGAAAGTTCCCCAGCAAAAGATCTCAATGAGATTATGGAGATTCTCGGTCAGTCCATTCTTCCTTCCTCAACTTATGGAACTGTAAGTGTGGGTAGTGTCACCCAGCTTGTAACAGAGGGAATAGACATCTTGGGAAGGCTTGGCATTGTGACCACATCTAATCCAATATCAGGAATGAATCAGTCTTTAAAAGAAGTCTTCGGTGTAGACTCCTTCTCTCTGCACTCGAATATTGTCAATAATATTCTCTCCGATACTATCTCTTCTTCCCTTACAGATAACTACAGCACATATTCACCGATGGCAAGATATCTGGATGGTACTACTTTGAACATCGGTAAATATCTTTCTTCCAACTTCTATCTCCAGGGAATGATACACCTTTCAGCCAATAAGAATTCCAATGATAAATATACATTTATCGCAGATGACTTGGTTTTGGATACAGAGTTTAGTTTGGAGTGGATGAATCCTGCATTTAAGATTACTTTTATGACTTCTCCTTCATATTTCTCTCTTTACTCGGTGATGGACACTTTTAGTTTTTCAATCTCAAAGACAATAAACTTCTGATTCACACAATCAACATATTCACTGTTGAAGTACATATATTTATCTATTTATATTATAAGAAAAAAGAAGAAGTTCATATGTAGACGGTACATATCCTTTCCATTTGAGACTTTCCTTCTTTTCTGATAATATCATCTATGAGGTTAATGATGCTGAAATTCAAGAAGATATTTATTTTCATTCTCCTGTTGTCAATTTTAATTCCAGTTTTCGCTTCCAACGATAATTGGTATGAAGGCCTTCCCATTGCTTCAATAGAATTTGATGGCTTGAAAAACGTAAAAGAAAAGACTGCCAATAGTGTGGTCAGCCAATATATTGGTAAAGCATTTGATGATGAATTATTCTCCCAGTTGGATTCAGACTTATATAGTCAGAGCTGGATGGACTGGATGATAGTTGATGCCGTTCCTACAGAGAATGAAGATGGCGTGAAACTGGTCATTTATGTTAATGAAAACCCAATGATCAGTGAAATCTACATCCTCGGCAATGATAAAGTCAGGGCAAACGCAATTATGGAGGCCCAGACTCTTACCAAGGGTGGCTTCTATTCTACAAATAACATCAATGCAAATGCCAAGTTGATCAAAGACTACTACATCTCCAAAGGTTATGTAGATGCTACAGTTGAAGCAACCATCAATGAAAAAGATGACAATAC
The DNA here is from genome assembly GCA_022784805.1 of Spirochaetales bacterium. Taxonomy (GTDB): domain Bacteria; phylum Spirochaetota; class Spirochaetia; order Sphaerochaetales; family Sphaerochaetaceae; genus Ornithospirochaeta. The sequence continues at coordinate 995 of JALFYG010000207.1, read as the reverse complement.
TGTAATTGTCAACTACACAATCAACGAAGGGCAGCAATATAAAGTAAGGTCTGTTCTCTTTGAAGGAATTTCAGGTCTCTCAAGAGATGAACTCAAGAAACTTCTCACAACAAAAGAGAAGAGCTTCTTTGACAGTGGTAACTTCATTGCTTCAAACATGACTACTGATATGAGTGCCATAGTCCAGTACTATGCAACAAAGGGGTACCCTGATGCTACAATTGTCAGCTCTGAAGTTGTTCCTCTTGATGAAGAATCAACTGAATCAACCAAGTATGTAAATATCGTCTATACAATCGATGAAGGCGGACTTTGGACTATTGGAAGTATCAAATTCTCTGGAAATACTATTTTCTCCGATGATGACATCAACGCCCTCATCACAGTCAATGAAGGGGAAAGATACAACAGTGATAGAATCAACACAATCTATGAAAACATTGCATCTCTTTATTATGACAATGGTTATGTTTACTCAATGGTAAATCCTCAGATTGTCAGGGAAGAGGGAAATGTAGTTTCCATCAACTTCTTCATCACAGAGGGTGTTCAGACTAAAGTCGAAGAAATAAGAATCAATGGCCTTACAAAGACCAAACCTTATGTCCTTGAAAGAGAGCTTGCATTCAGCGTAGGAGATGTCTTCTCACGCTCTGCATTCATCCAGTCTCAGCAGAATATGTACAACACATCTCTCTTGAAGAATATTTCTGCTTCTCTTTATCCTGGAAACTCTGAAGACGGAGTCATCTGCGAGTTTAACGTTGAAGAAGGAAATCAGATGGAACTCCAGTTCGGTGCTACATTTGGAGCCACTGAACTCAATGGTTTCCCTGTCTCCGGCTTCTTGTCACTTACAAACAACAACCTTGGAGGTACAGGAAGAGCCCTCTCTCTCTCAACAGAAATCAGCCCGTCAACACAGTCTTTGTCTGTCTCTCTTTCAGATAACTGGGTAGGCGACAAGCGTTGGGGAAACGGAATCAGCTTCAGTG
>JALFYG010000192.1 GCA_022784805.1 Spirochaetales bacterium | reverse complement strand
CACGGAAGTGGCAGCGCTTCTTGGGCTGTCTTTCGACACTACATTGAAGTGCCTTGGCTAGCTTCTGTGTATAACTTTTGCACTTGTTGTGTTTAAATACCTACAATATTTGCTTCAGAAAAGCCAAAATTGCTTACATTTTGTTGATTTCCTCCAAAATTTTTTGTTTTCAGAAAACTTTCTTTTGACAACTGAAAAGAGCACAACTTAACATAAAGGGAGTGCTTATTAAACTGAAATAAGGAGGAATGATAATGAGCGTTGATCCAAAAGATATCAGGAACGTTGCAGTTGTAGGACACAACGGTACTGGAAAGACAAGTCTTGTCGAATCTATGCTCTACTATACCGGTGCAATTTCTAAGGCCGAACTAGTAGCAAGCGGAAAAACTACAAGCGACAATACGGAGGAGGAAATCTCAAGAAAGATCTCCGTACATACTGCACTTGCATCCACAGAATGGATGGGCAAGAGAATCAACATCCTCGATACTCCGGGTACAGCAGACTTCGTCGGAGAAGCAATCTGCTCATTCAGAACAGCAGAAGCGGCACTTATGCTGGTTGACGCCAGAGATGGAGCCCAGATCGAGACAATCAAGCTCTGGAGAAGACTTGATACAAGAAATAAACCAAGAGCTGTTTTCATTAACAAAATGGACAAGGAGAGAGCAAACTCTCGTGATGTCCTCGACAACCTTACAGAAGAATTCCATTCAAACTTCGCTCCTGTAACTATCCCAATCGGATATGCAGAAGATTTCAAAGGTGTCATTAACCTCATTGAAAACCAGGCATATAAGTTTAATGCCAATGGAAAAGAAGAAATAATCCCAATCCCGGCAGATATGGCCGAGACTGTTGAGCAATACAGAGAAGAGCTTATCGAAAAGGCTGCAGAAGGTGCAGATGACCTTATCGAGAAGTACTTCGAAGAAGGAACTCTCAATGATGATGACATCAGAAGAGGCTTGAGAGAAGGTCTCGCTAGAAACTCTGTTGTCCCTGTATTCGTTGGTGCTTCTGAAAAGGGCGCTGGTGTCACATCCCTTTTGAACTTCATCAGAAATAACTTCCCTATTCCTACAGGAACATTCGAGTACATCATCAAAGAAGATGGAACAGAAGAGAGAAACTATCCTATCGGAGCTAAGGATTCTCCTGAAGCTTATGTCTTCAAGACAACTATCGACCAGTTCTCTGGTAAGCTTAGCTACATCAAGGTAGTCAACGGTACTGTCACCCCAGATACAGATCTTTCTAACCCAGAGTTGGGCAAGAGAGGAAAGCCAGGTAAGATTTATAGAGCACTTGGAAAGAAACTCATTGAAATCGATGCTCTCAACGCAGGCGACATCGGTATCATCGCTAAGTTCGATCCAGCAGCTACAAACTCTACTCTTCTCAATGATCCTAACTCAAAGATCAAGTTTAGACCTCTTAAGCTGCCACAGCCAATCTATGAACTTGCTATCTCTGCTGGTGACAAGAAGAGCGAAGATAAGATGAACGATGCTCTTCATAAGATCACAGAAGAAGACCTCACATTCGAGATGAAGTATAACGAAGAGACTAAGCAGTCCATCATCGGTGGTATGGGTGAACTCCATATCAACATGATCCTCGATAAGGTCAAAGAGAAGCAGAAGATCGACATCAAGACAAAGATGCCTAAGATCGCTTACAGAGAAACCATCACAAAGAAGAGTGGTCTCTCTGAATACTCACACAAGAAGCAGTCTGGTGGACATGGACAGTTCGGTAGAGTCGTCATCGAAATTTTCCCAATCGAAAGAGGACAGTATTACTCCTTCGAGAACCTTGTCAAAGGTGGAGCTGTCAGCAAGGGTTATGTGCCTGGAATCGAAAAAGGTATTCATGAGAAGATGGAAGAAGGCTTCCTCGCAGGCTATCCTCTTGTTGATATCGGCGTAAACCTCGTTGATGGTAAGGAACACCCAGTTGACTCATCTGAAATGGCATTCAAACTTGCTGCAAAGGGAGCTATGGAAATCGCTCTTGGCAAGGCTGGTGCTGTTCTCCTCGAGCCATACTGCAAGCTAGAAGTCTTCGTTGATCAGGATTACCTCGGATCTATCCTCTCTGACCTCTCAGGAAGAAGAGGAAGAGTACTTGGACAGGAAGATATGGGACACCTTACATCAGTAAAGGCAGAAGTTCCAATGGCAGAGCTCAGAAGCTACGCTATCGACCTTAAGTCTATGACTCAGGGTTCTGGATCATTCGAACTCGAATTCGACCACTACGAAACACTCAACGGCAAGCTTGCTGAAGATGTTATCGCAGAAGCAAAAAGAGAAAGAGAAGAAGCTGATAAGGCTTGATCCAAAATTCTACTCATTCAAAGGGCCGGGAAACCGGTCCTTTTCTTGTAAAAACCGACAGATTATCCGTTATAAGTTTAGTATTACAATACACTAACTGTCTTACTAGAAAGATTTACTCCCGTTTTGTTATAGTTCTGTACTTATCGATATAGTAAATTAATTCTAACTAACGGTGAATAATATGAAGAGAAGAGGAATCTTTAGTTTTATTTCTTTGATACTCGCAGTGGCTATGGTGATCACTGCCCTTTCTTCATGCTCTGCAGATAACTCTTCTCTTATCCTTTGTAATGTAAAGCTAGAGGAAGATGAATACTCAAGAAGACTTACTTCAACTGTGACATCAAATACTATCTCTGCCTCTGCTATATATTATCATCCAGAATACTTAGGCACAGGTAACTCCTATTCAGAAATCAATTCTGATAAAACTTCTATAACCGATGATGTTACTGGCGAAAAATATATTTTATACAATGATGGTATTCTATTAAGTCAAGGGTTATGGAATATAAAATGTAAATGGACAGATGAATCTGGAAAAACAGTTCTTGAAGGAGAAACTGGACCTACTTGGATTAATCTTAATACAGAAAAGATTTATATTCGGTTTGGAGCATGCTCTCTTTCTCTTACTTATTCTGTTACATGTAAAGAAACTATTAGCCCATATATCGTTCTTAATTTGTATTCATTTGAAAATGGGAATATTTCATCTTCAGCATTATCTGGTTATGAAAATATAACTTTATCAAAGGATTCAATTACTACTATATCTTCAGAAACAACCTCAGATAATACTACAATCAATACGAACAAGAATACTTTTAAAAAGAGTTTTGATTCATTTAATAAGTCTGGGACTTTTGTTCTCGTACTGCAGATAAAAGATGAGAACGACAATAGCGAGTCTGTTTTGTTTACAGATGTAATTGGATTCCTTTCAAGACTAGGTAGCACTATCACATTAAAAGGCAGTTGCGAAATAGAAGATAATAATATTGGAGGAAGTTGTATTTATCTGCCTGATATAAGTGATCCTACAGATCCAACAGAAATGGAAACTATTACAATAACAAATGATCCAGCTCCTAATGACGACACTCAAGGTAAACTTAATGAAGTAGAAATACAAGATGATAAGGTCTATATTGTAACACCTGATGATATAAATAGTTCTGACCCATCTATGAATTTAGGACATACAACTGTTGATGGTGAAGAAACTAAAAAAACAAATAGAATTCTGACGCCTAGTGCTGGCACAAATTTTGGTATTAATCTTAATGGTACTGATGTATGTCTTACTAGTGATTCAACTAAAGTTTCCAATGTTACTGAAAGTTCTTTGATTATTGAGCTACCAACTGATAGAGAAATGACACTTTATAATTATGATACGATTCATACTACCAACCCTCAAGAGGCTATATGGGCAAATATGTATGAGACTAAGTATTACTCGGAAATATTTGGGATATACCTAGGATCTTTTAAAAGAAGATTTGAATCAAATGTGTCAATGACTGGTGGTACACTCAATATTGTTGGTAATCATTCGCCTTCTAGCATATCAAACGCAAGTGTTATATTTAGAGGACCTGTTGCTTCAGATAGTAATGAAACATATACTTTGGCATCAAGTGATTATTGCAAACAAGGCGCTATTAATATTTTTTCACCTGGTGGAACAATTAATATAGACGGAAATGTACGAGTTGATGCTTCTGTAGGAATATCCTCTTGGTCAACATCAACAAATAGTGGTAATTATAAATCAACTATAGATGCTGCATTGAATTGTAATATTAATATAATGAATGGTGCCTCTATAGCAGCTGTTGGAGATGAGAATAATGAAGAATTAAGAGGTAAACCTATTTGGAAAGATACAGCTGCAGGCATATATATTCTTGGAAATAAAAAGAGTGGAACAATCAATATTGTTTTAGATAATGGCCAAATTTCTACTACAGGTTCTGGTACATATGATTCTCAAAACTACCCCTCAGTTTTTGAAGCAGGAATACGAATTGAAAACTTTACAGGGTCTATCAATATTGAATTAAAGAATGGATCAACTATCAGTTCCGATAATGGTTATGGCATATATCTCAATAATTGCACAGGTGGTATTACCATCAAAAAAGACAATAACTCTAGCATAACTGGTAAATTATCTCCTGTTTATATTGATGGATCAGCACAACAGTTCTCAAATGGAGAAATTACTAAATCTGCTACTTCTTCCAGTACTTCTGTTTAGTATTTTGATACTTTAAAATCAATGTTCACAACTTAAGCCAGCAGCCTAACAGTTGTGCTTGTTGTTGAAGCTGTATTCAGTCTTTCTCTTGTTCTTAGCCCTCGGTGTCTTCCGCCCCGGTTTTATCGGTATGACATGCTTCCGTGCATCATCAAGCA
>JALFYG010000049.1 GCA_022784805.1 Spirochaetales bacterium | reverse complement strand
TAGGAGCTGCGATCATTGAAAGAAGGAATGAGTCCTTAAATGCCTTGAATCCCTTATATCTTGTGAATACCTGCTTGAACCATTTAAGAGTAAATGGGAAGAACTTGTATCCCCAAGTCGGGAAGAAGGATCCGATAGGAACGCAGAGATACATGATGATTACAAAAAGAGCGATACTAGCACAGAGGACAGTAAGAGGAATCTTGACGCTTCTGTCTTCCATAAGCATTCTTGCCCTTGATGCCTTACCTGTAAGAGTAGCGGCTGTCTTCTTCTCCAAGACATATTTCTGCACTGCAAACATTGCAAGAGTAATCATCAGAAGCACAACTGCCATTGCTGCTGCACCCGGCTTATCGTAGGCACCAGTAATCTGAAGATAGATTGTGGTTGCCAAAGTATCGTAGGAACCACCGATGATCATTGGGTTTGCAAAGTCTGCAATAGACTCGATAAATGTAACGAGAAATGCGTTTCCGAGTCCAGGCAACACCAATGGAAGAGTTACGGATGAGAATACCTTAAAGCGGGATGCCCCCATATCTCTGGCAGCTTCTTCCAAAGATGGATCGATGTTCTTCAAGAGGCCTTTAAGCATCATGTAACAGACAGGGAAGAATGTAAGGGACTGGACAATAGTGATGCCCCAGAATCCATAGACGCTGTTGTCGTAGATGCCCAATATGTGCCTTGTGATGATTCCTGCCTTACCAAAAAGCATGATCATTGAAAGAGAGAGAACAAATGGTGGAGATACTACAGGGAGCATTGAGACAACCTTAAAGAGGCCTCCAACAAATTTGTTCATCCTTACATATACTTCCACATACGCAAACAAGAGACCGACTAGCGTTGAGATGATTCCAACTACAAAACCGACCTTTAGCGTATTGGTTATAGCCTTAGTGAATGTAGGGATCTGAAATATTCTTTTGAATACGCTGAAGCCGAAGCCTCCATCCCCCACGAAAGAATCCACCAGCAAGATTGCCAGAGGATAAAGAATAAATAGAGTGAGGAACGCGATTAACACTACGATGGTGGTGTCCATGATAGGATCCGCCATGAGCTTCTTCCTATCCAGTGCCGCGCCTTGACCTTTGGCCATAGAATTCCTCCTTATAAAAACTTAGGAAAAGAGGGATGGCAGAGTCTCCGTCATCCCTCCATTGAGATTTTACTCTTTTCAGGTGTTATTTAACCTGGAAACGTGTTACGTCGTCTGTAGCTGCACCAGAAGCTGCGAGAGCTGTCATGACTTCCTGTACGTATGTCTTGATGTTTGCTGTAGCATCTTCGAAGTCATAGTCGATGACGTTGGATGGATCGAGACCAAATTCATAAGCGATTTCTGGCTGCTCTGCATTGTCGAGAACCAAGAACTGGTAAGATCCGTTTTCCTTAGCGATGTTTACACAATCTGGAGAGAGAGCGAACTCGATCCAAAGCTTAGCTGCGTTTGGATGCTTAGCTCCTCTGAAGATAGCTGTAGCACCGATTTCGCATGTTGTGCCGGATGATGGGATGACCATACCGATGTTGTCATAACCGTTGTCGACGATCTGATAAATTACATCGTGCAAGAATCCGAGACCGATGACACACTCGCCTGTTCCAACGTTCTTAGATGGGCCTGAACCAGACTTTGTGTAAACCTGGATGTTCTTGTCGAGGTCGACGAGATACTGGATACCTGCATCATGTCCATACTTCTGGATAACTGTGTTGATGATGAGCTTTGCTGTTCCAGCTGTGTTGTAGTTACTTGTCCAGATGAGTCCCTTATACTGAGGGTCTGTCAAATCTGCGAAATCCTGTGGAATGTCGATGCCAAGACGAGCGACTTCATCCTTGTTGTACATGATTCCGAGGATACCTGTGTAGATACCATACCATCTGTTCTGGCTATCTTTATAAACGTTCTTTGTGATGTGCTTTGCGTTTTCAGCATCATAAGCCTCTAAGAAGCCTTCTGCAGCGAGAACGTTATAAGGGTCTGTTGTGCCGCCGAACCAAACGTCTGCGGATGGATTGCCATTCTCTTCTTCAATCTTTGCCTGGACTTCACCTGTGCTGAGTCTCTGATAGCTTGTCTTGATTCCATAGATTTCCTGGAACTTCTCACAAGCGGCAGCAAGATATTCTTCTTCACATGAACCGTAAACAACGAGTTCGCCTTCAGCCTTAGCAGCCTTAACAAGTTCACTGTCACTATCGTTGACAGCAGCGGTTTCCTGAGCTCCCTGAGCAAATACTGCTGGGATAATCAGAGCAAGTACTAAAAGAATTGCAGTGAGTTTTTTCATTTTTTCTCCCTTTTTACGTCAGCCAATAAGCCACGTACTAGAGAGATTATCTGTCCCTTTTACCGGTAAAGCAACAAAAGTTTTTATTTTTGCTTGGCCCGGGCAGAAAAAAAAGACCCGGAATCTAACCGGGCCCTGCCATAACTGGAAAAAGAATCACATAAGATCCTTTGGCTTACGAGCTGTATTGCCTGTCTTTTCACAGTATGCGACGTGGCGAAGCTTGCCGTTCTCGAAGACACTCTTCATCTTGATGACGCCACCCCACTTGCTGAGAAGAACCTTAGAACCTTCACGATGAGCGTTCTTTGATACATTACCTGCCATATCTATATTCCTCCGACATGAATTTCGACTTACCGAGTCATATTACCGACATTGCATCAATTTGTCAAACATACCTCAGTCCATGAAACTTTAGCATAAGTGGGTATCTCTGTTAACCCTTTTTCACCCACCAAAAGCGATTCAATAATAGTTTTTTAACTTTTTTTTCATAACTACTTGTCAAAAAGGATGAAATTCCGCTATAGTCCTTTCTGTCGAAGTTAAGTTACTTCAACACGCCGCCTTAGCTCAGCTGGCCAGAGCACGTGATTTGTAATCTCGGGGTCGTTGGTTCGAATCCGACAGGCGGCTTGTCCCATCGAAAGATGGGATTTTTTATTCCTCACCCTCTTCCCTTCCAAATGTTTTTGTTTATTGATGACTCTTGAAATGTTATCATTGCCATATGGAAAAAATACAATTAGAAGATTTTTTGGCTTATAGCTATTTATCAGGAATCAAGGTGACAGAGAATGGCACCATATTTATCAAGGCAAACACAAACAAAGAAAAGACTGGATATGACAAAAACTATTGGATTATCCGAGACGGAGAAAAACCAAGGCAGTTGACCTCTGACGGCAAGGCTGGCTTTTTCACTGTCAGAGACAATAAGCTCTTCTTCCTTGCAAAAAGAAACGAAGAGGAAAAGAAAGATGAAGAGAATAGTTATATCTATGCTCTTCCTCTTGATGGCGGAGAAGCTTCTCCTTTCCTGAAGGTGGATTCTGTAATAGGCTCCTTTGATTTTGTTTCAGATGACACCCTCATCGCAGTCAAGGGTGTTGACAAGAGGACAGAGAACCTTACAAGCGAAGAGAAAAAGAAGATATCCAAAGAACTCGAGGGCTACGAAGATATAGAGGAGTGTGGCTTCTATCTTAATGGCGAAGGTTATACAAACGGAAGAAGAAGCAGGCTTATTTATATAAAGGACGGGAAGTGCGAGAGAGTCTTTGATGATGACTTCTCAACCCAGAGCTACTCACTCAGCCCAGATAAGTCCAAGCTCCTTGCTGTCGGAGAGACAAGAAAGAGTCCCAAAGAGCAGTTCTTCAGCGAAATCAGGGAAGTCGACACATCCGACTGGAGCTGGAAGACAATCCTTCCTATTGGCCAAGTCTCTGTCTACACGGCATTCCACCTGAAGGACAAGATCGTTGCCATCGGAAGCACAATGGATAAGTATGGCATCAATCAGAACCCAGATTTCTTCACTATAGAAAACGGGGAAGCAAAACTGTTGAAGACATGGGGTGAAGCCATCGGAAGCAGTGTGGGAACAGATATAAGGCTCGGCGGAGGCGAAGCAATTGTCAGAGACGGCGACTATATCTACTTCACCACCACCCTCGATTACTCTTCATATATCTATAGAATAGACAAAGAGGGTAACATTGAAAGCGTAATCGGAGACGAAGGAAGCGTAGACTCTTTCTCCGTGAAAGACGGAAAATTGATGTTCGTGGGACTCAGGGACCAGAAACTTCAGGAGATATATAACGAAGACGAAGAGTGCCTCACTTCTTTCAATGACAAGGTTCTTGAAGGAAAGTATGTGGCAGTTCCGGAAGAAATCCAGTTCGAAAACGACGGCGTTCCTCTTACAGGTTGGGTCATTAAGCCGTATGGATACACAGAAGGCGTCAAATATCCTGCTGTTTTCGATATCCACGGAGGCCCGAAGACTGTTTATGGCACAGTCTTCATGCACGAGATGCAGTATTGGGCAAATGAAGGCTACTTTGTCTTCTGGACCAACCCGAGAGGAGCTGACGGAAGAGGAAATGAGTTTGCAGATATCAGAGGTAAGTACGGCACCATAGACTACAGTGACTTGATGAAGTTCACCGATGTGGTCCTGGAGAAGTATCCTGATATCGACAAAGAGAGACTTGGAGAGACAGGAGGAAGCTACGGCGGCTTCATGTCCAACTGGATTCTTGGCCACACTGACCGCTTCAAGGCTATCGCCACACAGCGCTCCATCTATAACTGGGTCTCCTTCTGGGGAACCAGCGACATCGGTCCATACTTTGCAGCTGACCAGTGCGATGCTTCCATCCATGACTTCCGTACGC
>JALFYG010000278.1 GCA_022784805.1 Spirochaetales bacterium | reverse complement strand
AAAATCTGAATTAGTGTGGCCATAGACCTCAAGATTAATTCCCAAGTGCCCGTTATACTCTAATACACCATCTCCCTTTCCCTCTTTCTGTAGAGAACGAGAGATAGAGTCATAGAGAGCCTTTTCGTCTTCATTAAGTGTGTTGTAGTTAATCCTCTTGAGTATCTCTTCAGCTTCTCCTATGGACCAAGGCCTGGATGAAGAGGGAACTCCATAGCTAGATGAGATATATAGAGTCTCCATCTCCTCATATATCCTGCTGTCACTCTTAATTATCTCAGGAGTGGCAGAGAAGAGGAGAGGACATAGGATAGCGATAAAAGCGACAAAGAGGATTAACCTTTTACTTCTCATTTCCTATCTCCAAAGGAGAGATTTTGCATCCAAGAGTAACACTGAAGACATTCTTCTTATTCTTGAAATCACTATGGAGACCAAGCTTTCCTCCGACACTCAGTCCATTCATTACATTGTAGTCACCGGAAAGATTAAGCTTAAGGATAGTTGCGACATCACCGTTAAGAGCAAAGGAAGAGAAGTTACTGTTGTTTGATTGTGTATATTCTTCTTCGATTCTATATTCGCCCTTCAGGATGATTTCAGCATCCAATATAGCTCTCCATTTCTTTTCTTCATAGGAGACCTGGAACTTATGGACCATAGTATCTGGGCCATAAGGAAATCCAATGAAGAATGCGTTGTCATCGGAGACATATCCACCATCACTGAAGTTATAGATGAACATTGGAACTGTGAACTTTCCAGAGTTGTTGTCTCTGTTATATAGGAAGGCTGTAGCCCAATACCACTCATAAGAAATATTGAGTCCACCAGAGAAGGAGAATGACTTGTCAGTGAGAGTATAATCGCTTCTTTCGATTGCGCTCTTCTCATAAGCTTCGCCTTCAATGAGGTTCAGCTCTGTTCCCAACATAAAGCCAAGTGCAGATGGCTTTGAGTTCTTGTTTTCACTACCAAATACAAAGTCATCCATTGCAAAGGCGCCGAATACTCTCAAATCCTTTCCTGTGATATTCAAGAGCTTTTCCATTGTCAACTCTATCATGACATTTGACCTATCATGCTGATAGTTGTTATGCCAGAAGGCAAGAGGAGAAGCATCCAGGAGGCTTGGAACAGAGTTGTAGAAAAGATTAAGCTCGCTTAAAGCTACTCTGAAAGAAGAGTTTTCATAACCAAATCTATGGCCAAAGAGAGTCTTTCTGTTATCTATGTCATCGTTTCCTGCATTGTATGACAATGCGTAGTTATTGAAGCCAACTGTGGTGTAGTCGTACCAGAGGTTTCCATCTCCCACAGGGAAGTCAAGAGACAAATAGATGTTGTCTAAGAATGGAGCGGAATCATTAATGGCAAAGCCATAGCTTCCTGGTCCCCATTTGATGGCTCTGCGACCAAAACTGGCAAAGGCACCATCACTCTCATACTCCAAGAATCCCACTCTCATCCAATTCATGTCTGCTACCGCATGGAAGGAGTTACCCAGGAACGGAATATTTGAATAGTTATTCTTTGTAAAGAAGTTTACGGCGTCTTGCTTGATATCAAGGATGGCCACAAATCTAAATGGATCGTTTGACATATCAACACCGAAATCCAATAGAGACATTGCATCTTTGTATCTCAGATACTTCTCCTGTGAAGTCTCTGTAAAGTCAGCGCTTTCTTCCAAGTGACCTTTTTTATTGGAATTGACGGTGTATGTTGAAAAAGGGAAGTTTTCCCAAGAGAAATAAGGTTTGACGTTAAGAATAGTATTAAATGAGCTTTCTGCTGCAGAAACTGTCAACAGAGCAAATAGCAAGATGAAAAGGATTGAAAAGAACTGTTTGCTTTTTTTCTTCATGATTAATCCGTATAAACGGTCCTCCGAATTTGTTTTGATACCTATAGCCTAGGGGAAGAATAAAGCGATGTCAAACAAAGTGTACAATTGTAATTTTTTAAGAACGAAAGTGTAATTAATGCATCTTGAAACATAATTGTTTTCTTTAAAATAAATTAAGTAATTGAGACACTATTGGATTAGATAAGGCAATAATGGATATCTCCTATATGCTCTCAGATATTGAAAGCACTTTCCATTCTGTTAATTTCGCTTTGACTAACCACATATTTCCCAGCTACATATCTGAATAAAGAAACCTTATCTTTCATTTCTTTGATAATCGAGGCCCCTTCGTCTTTTTTGATTCCAAAATATGGAGCTGCATCAATTGCGATATCATAATCAAGAGAATTATCGAGACCATCTATGCTCAGTGATAGGCAACTGCTATTAGGATTTGGATTAACGTCATACATAGTGGAGAGCCTTAATCCCTTTGAATCGAATAAAAAGCCTTGGTTTCTAAGGTGGTCATCTGTATTGGATACAGCGATGCTAAATACGATTCTCTTCCATAGTTCTTTTTTATCTTCCATCGGTTTTGATCCTTTTTGATTAAGAACACTGACAATATCAAGATAACTCAAAAAACACCCAAGTTAGCACCCAAGTTGACCCAAATACCACCCAAGTTAGCTCGAATACCACCCAAGTTAACCCAAGTACCCCCCAAGTTAGCACCAAAGTGAATACCCAAGTGGAAATCTTAGCTTTTTGTAAAGAGCCACGATCAAAGATGGAAATTATGGGGTATTTTGGATATAAGAATTCAAAAAACTTTACTAATATATATTCGTCCATTACTTGAAAGTGGTCTGCTTCAAATGACAAATCCTGAAAAGCCAAGAAGTCGTAGTCAGAAGTATGTGACAGCTCAAAAAGACTAAAATAACAGATTCTATAGATGTCCCAGCATTCGTTTTGCTGAGATATCTAATTGTATACTTTTTTTCGTTTTCTTTAGGTTAATCGTGGTTAATCTGTTATCATACTTCTATGAATTCTAAGACTTTCAAAGCTTTATTTATTGTTGCGTTACTATTACTTCTCGTTTCTCCTCTCTTTGCAGGAGGAAAGAAAGAGAGCCTTGATACCTCTACAGTAGTTTCTGAGCCTACTTATATAGAAGCAGAAGAGCTGTTGGAGATGATGGAAAGAAAGGATGACTTTCTCCTTTTGGATTTAAGACGCTCTGATGACTACAACACTTCTCATATAGACATAGCTGTAAACGCAGATATGGATAGTGCTGTACAAAATGGAGACTATGAAACAAGTTGTGCCATTCTCAAAGAAGTATTAAAGAAAGAGACAGGAAATGAGAGAGGGGAAGGTAAGAGCTTGGTTCTAATATGTTATACTGGAAATAGATATGCTAGAGCAGCCCTTACTATTCTTACGGACTTAAAAAGAAATCTGAGTGATGTCTATGTAGTGACCGGCGGTAATAAAGCCTGGAATGAAATGAATGAAGAGAATGAAGTCAAAGAGGAAGAAGTGGTTGAAACAACCACTCTTGCCTCTTCTGATAAATATGCTTGGAAAGACATCTTTATCTTTGCTCGAAGAATAGGAAAGAGTGATTTGGATTTGTATTCAGCACTGGACATCATGGGTATCTGCACACCTTGCGCCTTTGAATCCAGTGCAGGAGACGTAGGCCTTGCTGGTTCTTATGCAGACAGGGAGATCACTACTCTCAAAGGAGAGTCCAGTGTAAAAGAAATGGAAGAAGGAATATATCTACTTTCTTTTCCTGGTAATAAGACAGCTTGGGCGGAGAAGAGATGGCCAGAGAAGACAGAGCTGACTTCTCTTCTTCCAACACCTCTGATGAAAGTTGAATATGGCGCATATGATGAATCCTATCTTGTAGTGCTCTTTAGAAGTGTCACTGAAGAACAGGCTAAAGACTATGTTTCCCAGTTGAAGACTCTTTTCCCAGAGCCTCTTCCTGGTCATTGGACAGACACAGAGTATAGAGGAAAAGATATCGAGAATAGGATTGTCTCCTTCTCTCTGGATAACAAGGCTCTGGCTCTTGAAATATAAGAAGGCTAAAAATGGATTTAAAGGATAAGACAATAAACTTTTTAGGCGATAGTATCACAGAAGGCGCAGGAGTCGAGGATATAGAAGCCAATAGATTTGATAACGTAATAAAGAAAAAGTGTGATCTGAAGAGAGTCAATAACTATGGAGTAGGTGGCTCAAGGATTGCTTACCAGCGTCACCCAAGTGATAAGGCCCGCTATGATATGGATTTCTGCGGAAGATGCTTTGATATGGATAAAAGCGCAGACATCATCGTTGTGTTTGGCGGTGTCAATGATTACCTTCATGGAGATGCGCCTATAGGAAACTTTGGTGACAAGACAAGGGAAACATTTGCTGGGAGTGTGGATTATCTAATGAGAAAGATAAGAGAGCTTTATCCTGATGCCACTTATGTTTTCTTCACTCCTGCCCACTGTTTCTGTGATGATGGTTTTTCTCAAATCCCAGATAAACCAGAGGTGAGGGAAGAACACTATCTCTCCGAGTATTCAGAGTTAATAAAGAAGACGGCACCTCTTCATGGCTTTCAAGTTTTTGATTTATCAGAAGAGTTAAAGATCGATCCCAAGAATGAAGAAGACAGAGTGAAATATGCTCCAGATGGTCTTCACTTTAATGATGAGGGACACAAGATACTTGCAGATGTAATGATAGATTGTCTTCTTTCTATATAAGAGAATCATCTTTAACAGGTTCAAAATGGGTGTATGTTTTGGATCAGAATGATGAGACGGACAAAATTCAAAGGATAAATCACTCTATTTCAGGCATTTTTAAGAGGATAAATCATATTACTTTAGTCATTTTTCAAATGATAGGTATTCGAAGAAGGAAAGAAAGGCCAATGAGAGCTATTCTTTTCCTTACTTGCAAGATGATTCTTTTCCTCTAATAATATGTTTATGGGAAGAATCAGATTAGTATGTTGTGATTTGGATGGAACTCTTCTTAATGATGACAAATCCATCGGAGAAGAAAACATCCTTTGGATAAAGAAACTGCGAGAAGAAAAAGAAGTTCCTTTTGTAATTGTCTCAGGTAGATACTATCCATCTGTCAAACGTATTGCTGATAGAATCTCTACCACGGGTCCTCTTTCCTGTGTTAATGGTGCTCTTTTATATGATGAAGAAGGAAATGAGATCAAAAGCCATACGCTTCCCTTTGAAGTGGCAGAGTACATTTACTCACTATCGACTCAATATAAAGTCGAGATGTTGGCTGTAAAAGGAAAAGATTGGCTCTTGAAGAGTAGGGAAGGGTATCTTTTCAAAGAAAAGAAGCCAATTTACATAACAGATGGAACCCTTGTCAGTTTCAAGGATGCTCTCTCTTCTATTCCTGTAAATAAGCTATTGTTTATGGCAGAGGAGAGAGAGGAACTAAATAAACTTGAAAATGAGATAAGAAGTAAAGTCGGGGAGGGTGTATCATACTACACCGGCTCTGACTTTCTTGAAATAATGCCAGCTGGCACCAATAAAGGCCAAGCGATTCAGGATTTATCCAAGCTGTTAAGAATACCAATGTCCGAAATAATGGTGATCGGTGATGATATTAACGACATAGAGATGCTGGAAGAAGCAGGAACATCTGTGGTGATGGAGAACGCTGATCAGAGAATAAAAGCATTGGGAGACTACATTACCTTGAAAAACAACGACAATGGCGTTGCTCATGCAATAAAGCACTTTTGGAATGAAATCTCATCCATATAACAAAAGCATCTTCTCTTTATAAAAGCATTTATAAAGAGAAGAGTGGTTGTCACCTGCTTCTATTCTGGTCTTCTTCATAGAGATGGATGGCGTTTCCTTTGGAGCTGGAGGAAGTGAAATACTTAATTGGGACTTTCAGGTTCTTTGCGTCTTCTATTATCTTGTAAAAGATAGAGTGAGATAGTCCTGCATGAGTCTGGAACCACAGTACATCGGTATGTTTCAATACTTCCTTTGAAGGTGCTCTGTCTCCAAGGAATATAACATCTGGAAGCATAGCCTTGATTTTCTTCAGCCACTCTTCATGTCCGCCAACTACGACATGCCTCATCTTTGTGTTGATAGGGAAAGATACTTCATTCTTGGTTGAGGAAGAGGTGTTTTCTTCCTCTTCATTTTCTCTTGAGAAGATGAGTTCTCTCAGAGAGTAGAGCTCTTCTCTCTCTTCTTTAATCTGCTTTTCAAGATTAGACTTTTCATTCAGCATGCGTTTCTGGTAATGCTTCTCTCTGTCTAGATCTTTTTGGAGTCTATTTATTTCGTTTTCAAGCTTGTTGAGCTTGCTTTCGTCTTCAGCCACAGGCTTGGATATAATCTGAGGTTTTACCGTTTTCTCAATATCAGAAATCTCTGTTTGAAGACTTAATACTTCTTTCTCCAGTTCCTCTACAAATTTTAAATCATTTAATGAGACATCTGTATCATTTACATTGCTTTCCATTTTCTCGGAATGAGAGTGAAGAAGAATATAGGAATCCACACACTCTTTCACCAACGCCTTGTCGCTTGTTTTGCTTTCAAATTCATTGATGAAGGGATATGTCGGAATAGTTCTTGGAGGGATAGTGTTTGTAAAACAATACAAGAGCTGGGATGGATTCATATTGTGTTTATAATCTTTGATTCCAAACTGTTCTCCTTTCAGATTGATTTTATAGAAAGCAGAAGAGTGAAGTTCTCTCTTTTTCTTTTCTATATCAACTCTATCCCAAGAATTATCACTGATAGCAAAATCGATTTTCCAAGGAAGAAGATTCACTGCTGTTGCCAGTGCAGCGACTGCAGGGCCAAGTAACCATGCATAATCATTTTTCTCTTCCAGGAGGAAGAAGTAACCAGCAATGATTTTATAAGGATCATCAATGGCTATTTTATCAAAGCCTCGGGTGTATCTATTAATGCAAGAAGGAAAATCATACATACCGACACAGAAGTATTCATCAAAATCCATTTCACAATCTTCGAGTTCTGCCATTTTTGCCAAGTTTTCGCCTAGTGTTGTGTCTGGACTCTTTCCAAAGAAACTGGATTGATTGCTCTCTAAATGCTTTATTGCTCTCTCTTGGAATTGAATCTTACCATACTCAATAATGTTTTCCAGTTTCTCCCTTTGTTTCTTCATCTTCGCTCTTGATTCCAGATAATTATCTATCATTGACCAAAAGAGAGAAATAAAGGCTTCCTTTGCTTCCTTTATATAGTTTTGAGGAATAAGAGATATAAGCTTGTTGTATCTTTCTCTTGTCTTTTTATTGTCTTCTATCGGCTTGGGTTCATCAAAGGAGACTGTAGCTTTATCCAAAAGATAGAGACACCCCCTGTTTTTCTTCTCATATGTGACGAAATCGGAGTTTCTATGGGAGAGTACCCTTGTCACTAGAAGTAATAGGTCTTTGGAGTAATAAGGATAATCCCCGATTTCATCATAGCGATCAAAGAAAAAGTAGTCATTTAAATCATCTATTTCTTCATATTCCGAGTCTGGAGGAAGTAATTTGTCCAATTTGGAGAGAACTATATAACTTAGGTCTATATTGAAGATGGCGTCCAAAATGTAGATGGAGGCACCGTATAATAGCTTTCCGTCCCCATCCAATTCATCAGGACCGATAGTACACATGCTGGAGAACTTGGCTGCTTCTTCATCCCAATCCAGGGTGGAATATTTTTCTCCATATCTCTCTTTGAGGATAGGGGAGAAATAACGAGCTGCCCTTATTCTCCTTTCTGTTGCATCTTTGGTGAACAGTTCTTTACAAGAATACTTGAATGAAGCATCCTCTTTTGTTTTTTTCCTGATTATTGACTCTATCTTATCTTCCATAGGCCTAGTTTAATGCGAAAACACCTTGTTGTGATATAAATCTTGATAATTGAATGAAGCCTTTACATCTCCCATAGAGCAAAGCCACAGTTCTCTGCGGCTTTATATTGGGGCTCCAATATATCTTGGAGAGTATGGGAGAATACTCTCTCATCCATATTCTTCCTGCCAAATAGCTTTTCTTTTTCCTCTAAGGAAGAGAAATGCTTTGGAACTATCTTTTCAAACCTATCCCTAATCTGGGGATAAGTTATGATGGTGGAGTATACCAGATACTCCATCTCAGAAAGCTTGGGAAAGAACTTTTCCCAAGATGGAAGGGAGTTACCCTTGCTGCTATTGATGCTCTTTGTTGTCGGGGTCAGATTCCAGAACTCATCGCTTGCTGTGTATGACCAAGGGATAAAATGATCGATGGAGATATCACTAGTATCCAGAGTCTTATCTTGATAAATCTCTCTGATAGTCTGTATTTGGATCATATCCTTCCAGAACAAAGTCACATCAGAGAGCTTTCTCTCCATAGGAGGTGAGAGCTTATCTGGAATACCAGGTACCGATGGATTTCTTTTCTGGAGGTAAGAGATAAGAGAGAACTTATACCACCCCTCCAGGAAGGAGGCGTTTGAACGTATGTAGTCTGCCCAATCTTTGTTGACGAGAATGGTAGTGGAGAGCCCAGAGAAGGCTGAGAAAGTATATATAAGCCCCTCATGTTTGTTTATTAGTTCAATTCTTTTCACGCTTCCTTTCTGCCAATCACTGCTGGAAAGAGAGAGGAAAGTACTCTGCATTCTATATGGAACTTCATTGGCTAGTCTCTTTTTCTTGCTCTCAATTTCTTTGTCTTTTGTGGAGGTGAGGAAGGAGATTATGTCTTCCTTCTTCTCATTGCTTTTTAAATCTATGGTTTCCTTGAGGCTGAGGATCAGATTCTCCATGGTATCTTTGGGACCAAGATTAAGGTGGTATTCGCTGACCATATACCAAGCTGAAGAGATCATATCGCAGATTATTTCTTCGAAAGAGATTTCATCTCTTCCTTCAATGATTTTATTCAAGAGAGAGCCAAACCAGAAGAACTTATAGCTTTCCGTGGTGCTGTCAAAGATTCTTGATAGATTCTTTGTATTAAGTTTCTTTACTTCTGGAAGTTCCATCTTTCTCTCCGCTTTTATCTTATCCCAATAAAGAGGAAGAATGAAAGAAAATATGATTTATTCTCTCTGTATGCTCTATCCTGTGCTACCATGGAGCCATGAAAGAAACAAATAAGGGTAAATGCCGTATCTGTGGTAATGAATTTGAATCGAGAGTCATGACAAGACATATCTCTTCTTGTCTCGAAAAAGAAACGTTATCAAAAGGTATTCCTAAAAAAACAGAGAGAATATTTGAGATACATATTACAGATAAGTATGACAAGACTTATTGGATGTATATCGAGATGAATGAAACTGAGCCTTTGCTCTCCCTGGATAAGTTCTTGAGAGGTATATGGTGTGAGTGTTGTGGTCATCTTAGTAACTTCACTATTTGCGGTATTATTTTCTCCCGTAGTCCAGATTCTTCCTGGAGGAAAGAACAAAGCATGAATATTGCTGTCGGAAACATATTTTGTGAGGGAAGGAGGTTTAGTTATGAGTATGACTACGGTTCTTCCACAGATTTAGTCCTGACAGTAAAGAGTGTAAGAATAGGAGAGCCTCTGGAAAATGGAATAAGGATACTTGCAAAGAACAATATGCCTGACCATAGGTGTTCAGTCTGCGGAGAAAAGGCTGCCTACATTAACTCTTGGGCTGATTATGAAGACGATATTGTATTCTTATGTGAAGAATGCACAGATAAACTGGAAGAAGGAGAACTGGACGTAGACGTCGACCTTGACGCCCTTCTTCCTGTCTGTAACTCTCCTAGAATGGGCGTCTGTGGCTATATTGGAGGCTTCGAGGATGAGGTTGAATATGATGAGAGTGAATTTGAGGATGAATATGAAGACGAGGAAGAAGACGACGATGATGACGACGATTATGACGATGATTATGACGATGATTATGAATTTGTAGGTTTTAAGGATGAATTGTAATCATTTGATAGGAAAGTAAATATCTATCTCCATATATCCATCTTCCTTTACAGTTCTGTAGATGTCTAATATAGGGCGGCAATCCATCTCGTTTCCCGTCTTTATGAGCCATCTACAGAATATTTCTTGGTAGACCATATACATAAACTGTGGCTTACCCTTAAAGTGATAGACAGCGTTCTTTCCTCCCTTGATTCTCTTAACAAATAGGTTCTCTTCTTTAATCCTTTTGTCTCCTGGGTCTATAGTCTGACATATCTCATATAAGCAGCTGTCTTCATCTGTAATTGATGGGTCATCCATGGTGCACTCAATATAGAGGGTGGAAGGTGTCTTTAGGTGAGAATACTTCTCAATAAACTCTCTCCACACAGTTGGCATCTCATGATAATTCCCTCTCTTTCTCTCATATAAGACAAACATATCATCAAGAGACTCAACGGTGATGTTCTTCTCCATCCTGTCCATATCATCGAGCTTCAAGCCATGAGAGAAGGAGCTGA
The DNA here is from genome assembly GCA_022784805.1 of Spirochaetales bacterium. Classification (GTDB taxonomy): domain Bacteria; phylum Spirochaetota; class Spirochaetia; order Sphaerochaetales; family Sphaerochaetaceae; genus Ornithospirochaeta. The sequence continues at coordinate 16,662 of JALFYG010000278.1, read as the reverse complement.
GCTCCACTCTCTCTTCGCTTTCTTTTCTGAATCTGGTGGGGGAGATATGAAGGGACTTCTTAAACTCAGTTGCATAGTTTGACGGAGAGTAGCCATAGTCGGAGCCAATTTCCGTAACGCTTTTGTCTTTCTCGACCTTGAGTCTCCATGCGCTCCTTTCAATGCGATTACGCTTTATAAACTCATATAAAGCTTCCCCTGTCTCTTCCTTGAACACCCTATTCAGATGATATTTCGATACACCGCAAAAGGATGAAACGTCATCAACAGAAATATCCTCTTCAAGATTGTAGAGGATAAATGAAATAGCCTTGTTGATCACAGCCTTTTCAATGGTTGAAGTATTATGTTCCAAAGTATCATCCTTTTCTCTTCTCTTTCCTTGCAAAGAGGAATGCAACGATCACAGTCAGAACTTCTGTTGTGGGAGCGACTCCCCATATTCCATCCATTCCCCATAAGTATGAGAAGAGGAATGTAAAGAATAAGAGCAGCACCAAACCCCTCAGAGTTGAGACAATGGCAGAAGTCAGGGCGTCACCAATGGACGTAAAGTACATTGATGCTATTACATCATATCCCATAAATACGAAAGTCAAGGAATAAATCTTAAAACCTCTGGCAACGGTGAGGGCGCACTCTTCTCCTGCTCCGAAGAAGTGGGCATAGTTCTTTCCGAAAAAGAAGAAGATAAGAGCCGTGATTGTTCCAAGAACAAAGAGATTTCTAGATGCAATATCTCTCATATCCCTTGCTTCTCCTCTCTCGTTCTTTCCCCATAGAACGGCAACTATAGGGGAGAGGCCCTGGCCAAAGCCTATGGTCACCATGTTATATGCATAGACAGAGAAGCCGAGGATAGTGAAGGCTGCGACTCCTTCTTCTCCCACATACTTCATCAATACATAGTTAAAGGATGCCATAGACAGGGCTCCTGCTATTTCCCCGATAAACTCCGAGGACCCATTAAGCATTGATGTCTTGAATATAGCCTTGTCAAAGGAGAAGCCTTTGAACTTGATGTTCTTTGAAGAGAACAGAAAGTAGAGGACACAGATCAGCGTACTTATAGCCTTAACTATGAGGGTGGCGTAAGCGCTTCCCCTTACTCCCATATTCATTTTCTTGAGAAAGATGTAATCCAACACAAAGTTCATCGCGCACTCCACCAGTGACACTCCCATGAATACCTCTGGCTTACCGTCAGTGCGGATAAACATCCCGAATATTGTTGTGATCACTAAGAGCGGGTAGGAGAAGAGCATTATTGTGTAATATGCCTTGAAGTGGAGGGCAAGCTCTCCCTCAGCTCTCAATAGTTTCAAGATTGGATTGAATAACAAAAATACCAAGATTGATGTCATGACGCTGATAGTGAAGGCAGTGACTATGCTTTGGCTGAACACCTCGGAAGCCTTGTTTCTGTCTTCCTTGCCAATCAGGTGACCTGTAATTACAGAGCCTCCTACACCTATGCAGAGGCCTAAGCCCAGGTAAAGGTAGAGAATCGGGAGACCCAGGTTAATGGAGGCTAGGGCGCTTTCACCTACATAGTTACCTACAAAGTAACCGTCTGTAAGGGTGAGTGTGGTTGAAAGAAGCATCGCAATGATGCTTGGTATTGAGTAGGAGAGTAGTGTTTTTATCTTTTCATTTCTTTTCATCATACCCCGATGATATTGATGAATAAAAATCAATACTTCTGAATTCGTGCTAATTTTAAAAAGATGTTTTTCCTCCATGGAAGTAGTATCCTAATCGCATGAAGAAAGAATTCTTATATGGAAAGAATGTCCTTATTACAGGAGCCTCCAGCGGCATCGGGTATGAAACTGCACGTCTATTTGCTCAGAATGGATACACAGTCTATGGAGTCTCCAGAAGCATCGAAGAAAGAAAAGAAGAGTATGGGGAGGGTAGCATCACATACCTAAGGATGGATGTCACTGACAAAGAGAGCATAAAGTCAGCTCTTGGTCGAATCGGTGACTTCTCCATTCTCATTCACTCTGCTGGCTTTGGTATTGCAGGATCAGCGGAAGACAGTGACATAGATATGGTGAGAGCCCAGGAAGAGACGGATTACTATGGAGTCTTACTTCTTAACTCTCTTGCTCTCCCGATACTTCGTAAGCACGAGAGATCCTTAGTTGTCGCCGTCACTTCCATCGCAGCCCGCGTTCCTCTTCCTTTCCAAGGTCACTACAGTGCCTGTAAATATGCCTTGGAGGCATATATGGGAGCACTGAGAAATGAAGTGAAGGAATTTGGAGTGAGGGTAAGTGTAGTTGAGCCAGGAGATCTTTCTACAGGCTTCACTTCCAATAGAAAGAAGGCTATATCTGAATCATCACCATATTCTTCTCTCTATGACAGGGCCATAAAAGAGATAGAAAGGGATGAGAGGGAAGGAGGAAAGCCCATAGAGGCAGCTTCTGTCATCTACAGTCTGGCCTCAAAAAAGAACCCTCCATATAGGAAGGCTGTAGGCTTTGTCTATAAACTTCTTATGTTCCTTCTTAGGTTCTTCCCTGACCGTCTGACACTTTTCATCCTGAGAGAGATGTATAACCTGGATAGGAAATAAAAGAGAACAAGGCAAAATAAATCTCCTCCCCAAAAAGGAGAGGAGAGTAGTGAGATGGATATCTATTATCTCTCGTAGAAAGAACCCATGTAGCGGATATAATCATCAGCTGTCTTATTAGCCTTCCAGTTATGGACGTTAGCTTTGTTGTGCTCGCCAGCGATGACAGAGAGATTCTTTCCAAGGTTCTCGAAAGCTTCTTCGACAACAGCTTCTGGAGTCATGGCTGCCTTCATTACTGCTTCACCAGCTGGTCCGCCAGGGAGGTTACTCAAGAGGCTAGGTGTGATAGTTGTACCAAGTGTGATGACTTCAACGTCGACATTTGTCTTCTCACATTCGCCTGCAACAGCTTCTGTCAGCTTCATGATATATGCCTTTCCTGCACCATACTGTGCGTTATATGGAGAGCTGCTGATGCCAGTAAGAGAAGAGACGTTGATGACAGCACCTCTGTCCTGCTTAGCGAAGATTCCCATGTAGTGATAAAAACACTTGAGGAATGTAAGGACGTTTACGTTAATCATTGCTTCGTGCTTCTCCCATGGAGTGTCCTGAAGCTTACCGAATGTATGGAAGCAAGCTACATAGCTCATGAAGCCCATGTCGAGGCCTTCTGTTTCATTGAAGATCTTCTCTGTGCAGCTGCTGTCAGCAAAGTCTGCTCTGATTACCTTGTAATCGACGCCATACTTTTCCTTGATAGAAGCACCAAGCTCTTTGAGCATCTCTTCTCTTCTTCCAACGAGGACTACACTCATTCCTTCAGATGCAATCTTCTCTGCAAATGCCTTTCCAACACCTTCTGTTGCTCCGAGGATGATTCCCCATTCGCCATACTTTTCTCTTAATGACATAATTAGCTCCTAATTTATAGATAATTAAATATAGATTAATACTTTTAAAATCAAAGTTAGAGAATTTTGCTTTTTTTAACAAAACCTTAGAAATTGTAAAAGTTTCTTAATGCTTTGATCTGTCTTTCAATTAAAATGAGAGGGTGGAACATTGTCCACCCTCTGATAGCTCTTTTTTAATGTAACCTAAAAGCTTGTGCTGTATTTCACAAAAGGTTCAGGGATTATTGTGTCATAGAACACAGTCTTAGCTTCCTCGAGTAGCTCTTCCTTGTCTCCCTTTGGAAGATGACAGAGTATTAATTTCTGTGTCCTCACTAGTTGAGCCAAGTTAGCTGCATCTCTGGAGGAAGAGTGTCCTTTCTTTATAAGAGTCTCTTCATCGAGATAAACACCAGAAGACTCATGGATAAGAATATATGAATACATCCAACTCTCGTCAATTCTCTCGATGGGCCTAGTGTCGGATGTGTAGAGAATCTTTCCCTTGTCATCTTTAAACAACAAGCCTATTGATGCATCAGTGTGGTCAGTCTTGAAAAATGATACCTCTGTCTCTCCGATTCTAAAGTCTTCTGCTTCTTTTAGAACTAGAGGAAAGAAGTTCTTCTTTTCCCTTAATCCAAATGCGTTGATAAGTGTATCGATTAGAGGAATGACAGCAGAAGGCGCGTAGATAATGAGTTCTCTCTTTCTTCCGCTGATCCAAAGCTGGTGCAACAGGGATGGAACGCCATATACATGGTCTGTGTGGCCATGGGTGACGACTACTGCGTCTATATCGCTTTCCACGGCTTCCTGTATGTTTGATGATACATCCACAAGTATTCTGCAATCCTTTGAGGAGAAGAGGAGGGAAGTGTTACCTCCTCCTCTCTCCTGAAGAGAGCCGTTACATCCAAGAAACACTACATCAGCCATTCTTTCTTTCCTTTCTTCTTCTGAGAGCTGTAGAAACGATGATCAAAACAGCAAGGAGGATGAAAATCCAGCAAATAGGAGAAGTGTAGAACCTTGATAGTGTTCCAGCTCCAAGCTTGACTGCTCTTCTGAATTGCTCTTCAAACATTCCACCAAGAATGAGACCAAGTACTACAGGTGCAATCGGATAATCATTCTTCTTCATGATGTAGCCGAAGAAACCCATGAAGAGAGCTGTTCCAAGGTTGAAGATACCCTTTGAGATACTTGTTCCAGCAATTGCATAGGAACCGATGAATGAGAGGATCAAGACTACAGGCATCAATACTCTCTGACTGATCTTCAGAATCTTTGGATAAACTCTTACACCAGCCAGCTGGAATACTCCCATGAATACGTTAGCAATAAGGAGAGTGCAGAAGAGAGAGTAGACAAGAGGCATATTCTGGCTGAAGAGTGCAAAGCCAGGTGTAACACCATTGATCATCAAGGCTCCAATCAATACTGCAGTAGCGCTGTCTCCAGGAATACCCAAAGAAAGAGCTGGAATAAGGGCACCGCCGGTGCAGGCGTTATTTGCAACTTCAGGTGCAAATACACCTTCCAAGCATCCTGTTCCTGGCTTATCGAGTTTACCTTTGGAGTGCTCGCAAATAGATTCAGCGGCATTTCTACTCATAAATACGGCAATGGATGCGCCGGTACCTGGGATGGCTCCGATGACGGTTCCGATTCCGAGACTGGATAGGATTATCTTCCACATAGACACCACTTTCTTAAATGGTGGGAATACCTTTCCGATGTTCTCGCAGACTTCGGCTTTCTGTTGTTTCCTTAAGTTATCTATTTCAAAGAATACTTGGCTTACACCATAGAGACCAATGAGAGTGGAAGTAAGGTCAAAGCCATTTGCAATGGGAGTCTTTCTCAAAAGGGAAGCAAATGGGATTCTTACCGCTCCACTCATAGGGTCTGGGCCAATGAATGCAAATACAAAGCCGATGGCCCCCATTAAGAGACCCTTCAAGAGGTCTTTTCCTGAAACTGCAGCAATAATTACGATGCCGACAAGAGCCAAGGTACACTTTTCAGCGGGGCCGAAGGCAAGTGTCATCTTTGCAATGAGAGGGGAGAAGAATATAAGGAATATCTCGGATCCGATTCCTCCGATCATTGAGGCTATGACTGCGCCGCCCAAAGCTTGTCCTGCTAGGCCTTTCTTTGTCATCTTCTGTCCGTCATCGACAGTTGCAATGGCATTAGGGTTTCCTGGGATACCCAACAAAATGGCAGGAATTGATGCTCCACATACTGCACCGCAGTAAACGGAAAGCAAAAGACCTATACCTGTAGCTGTCTCAAGCTGGTAGGAAATAGGGATGACAAGCGCAATTCCCATTGTTGCTGTCAAGCCTGGAAGAGCTCCCAGGATTATGCCCAAGACAGAACCGAAGGCACACCAAAGGACGGTATAGAGATTGGAGACCATTGATAGTCCTTGAAGAAAATCACCCATATGCGCCTCCTAGAAATTCAATAGACCAGGTGCCAAGGCAACCAGGAAGAACTGTTTGAACACCACGTACAACAACAGTACTGTGGAGAATGTAATAAGACCAGCGTCTCCAACTCTCTTAAGATCTTTCTTCTTCAAAAGTTTATGAAGAGTAAAGTAGAGAAGGATAATAAACACGAGGACAAATACAACGGATATTACAGCATTGAGAGTAGAGGAAGTGAAAGCTGAAGGAAGGGAACCAGCTCTTGCCATTCTTCCAAGAGTCTTGGTCAAAAGTCTCATGAGAGTATAGACAATGGCTGTTATTGCCAGTGTGCCTACGCCACCAAGGATGGCAGACAGAGGCTTTCTCTTTTCTCCAATGGTGGAATATAAGTATTCGAGAGTGTATAGTACGATGGTTGTGAGAATCACAAATCCAATAGTCTTTGTCAAAAGCACATACAAAAGTGCCAAGACAAATGTTACAGCAAAGAGAACCAAGCTCTCTTTCTCCATCTTCTTTCCGTCTGGTCGTTCTTTTATTGTGATATAAAGAAAACCCAAGAAGAGGAATACTGCGATAATGGATGGAATAAGCTTTCCGCCTGGATCACCACCTACAGCGTCAGCAACCAGTGTAGTGTCTTCACTGGAGATGACGTATATAAGGTACAGTCCGGAAAGGATTGTCATAACCAAAGGAAGAGTTTTTACCTTTAACTTCATATTATACTTGTCGTCCTGTCAATTAACAAAAATAAGCCCCGGTTTGAAGCATTCCGGGGCATCAATTGTGCCGAGATCACTCAGCGTATTTACCCTTTGCAAGTCCTGTTGCCTTAAGGATAGGCTTCATTGTCTCAACGAGATCTGCATTGAACTTCTCGAATTCATCAAGCTTTGTGAACTGAGGAAGGATACCGTTGTTCTTGAGCCATGTCTGGAAAGAATCTGTGTTGAATGCCTTCTCGATTGTGTCAGCAAGCCATGCCTTTACATCGTCTGGTGTGCCCTGAGCACATGTGATACCTCTGAAACATCCGCCAGGAACGTTGAGGTCTGGGTATCCTGCTTCTGCAAGGTTAGGTACTTCTGTAAATTCTGCTACTACGCTGTGTCCATCGCCGAGGAATGCAACAGGGAGAAGGTTATCGAGGTTAGCCTTGACTTCAGACTGTGAGAAGATACCGACATCGCAGTGTCCACCGAGAACAGCTGGGATAAGCTCAGCGCCACCGTTGAAGTTGACAACGTTGAAGATGTTGTCACATGCAACGTTGAGACCATAAGCGACAACACCAGTTGTAGCTGTAGCACCAGCGTTACCAAGTGTAACCTTTCCTGGGTTTGCCTTGGCATACTCGATTACGTCCTTGAGAGACTTGAAGTTGCTGTCTCTTCTTACAGCGATCATGAATGGCTCAAGGTCCAAACCTGCGACCATGTCCATCTTCTCGAAACCATCTGTATAACCTGTCATTGTTCCGCAGATTACATATGTTCCATACATAAGGAGAGTGTAGCCATCTGGCTCAGAATCGATGACAGCGTTTGTTCCGATACCTGTAGAACCACCTGTGATGTTTTCGACAATGATATTGTCAAAACCAGAAACAGCCTTCATAGCTTCTGCAAGCTGTCTGGTCTGTGTATCTGTTCCACCACCTGCACCCTGTGGGCAGACGATTGTAATAGTCTTTTCCGGATCAGGGAAAGAAACTGTTTCTTCCTGAAGGCCCTGAGCAAACAAAGAGCCGAATGCGAGGAGTGCCACGAGTGCACAAACAATAAGTTTTTTCATTTTTCCTCCAATTGTGAATGAATGACTATGATTGTCATTGCTTATGATTTACTCCATGATAATACCGTATTAGCTTTCGTTCAAGAAAATTTTCTGTTAATTATTTTTCGTATTCAAAAACATATTACTTTCGTTTTCAACAATGAAAAGAAATATTTATCGCATAAGTAACAAAGATAAGGTAGATAAAAATAATGGAATGATGCTTATAATGTCGTTTTCTTAAATGAAAATTATCTTTCAATGTTTTTGTATATATGAATATAAGTCTGTTTTCTAGTCAAAATATATGAAAAGATATTGAAGAATAAACTGTCGTAGTAAAGAAATAGAGTTATGTTTCATCTTGATAATATGCTTCTTTCACTTATTTAAGTAAGGTTTACTCTCGTTAGAAATTGATAGGTATTTTAATGGAACATGATCATTTCCGAAGGTGCTAATAAACAGTGGTTACCAAGATATCCGCTTCAATCTCCATGAAGGATTTGCCATCAAAACACTTTTCAGAAAGAACGGAATCTATTACTGAGAATGGAATGGCGGATTTATCGGTAACCTTATGTTTGGCTATACATTTTGCAGCATTTGGAGTGCAATCCCAAATTACCAGATAAATATCATTCTCATCAAACTCTGGTTGTAACATATAAGTAGTGCCTTTATATTCAAATTCTGCTTCATGGAAATATGAGATTAGCTCATATAACTCTTCCATTCCCAAACCTTTCATATATGTCTCCAGTTGTCACTATATTCTATATACATAGATTGTGTAATGAATACAGAAATGATGCTGATACTTTTGGCTCTCTCTTTTTTTTATCAAACTAGAAAGTTAAAACTTCACAAACTCAGAAGTCAAAATCTCTTAAACTCGAAAGTAACTATAGTTTTATGTTGAATATTTCTTTTTTAGAAATAAAATATTTCTATGAGTGATTATTTACCAAGAGTTGTTGATAATTTACTTGCATTTCGACTGAAAAGCAAAGGTGCCGTATTGATCAATGGACCTAAGGGATGTGGAAAGACAACCACAGCAAAAAGGTTTGCTGGCTCTTCTGTTTATATGCAGGATAAAGAGAGCAAAGAACAGAACATTGCTTTGGCCAAGATTAGTCCTTCAATATTCTTGGAAGGAAAAACTCCTTTACTTATCGACGAATGGCAAGTCATTCCATTTATCTGGAACCAAATAAGGCATGAAGTAGATAAAAGAGATGAATTCGGACAGTTCATTCTGACAGGCTCTAGATTACCAAAGAAGAAAAAGAATGAGAGAAACGAAGAGTACCATACAGGAACAGGAAGAATAGTAGACCTAGTGATGAGGCCAATGTCTTTATATGAGTCACAAGAAGGTGATGGGAGTGTGTCTCTGAAAGCTCTATTTGAAGGTGAGACATATCTAGGAGGAAGACACAGCCTGACGCTGAGAGATTATGCTTTTCTTACAGCTAGGGGAGGATGGCCAAAGGCAGTAGGCAAGTCTGATAGAGTTGCATTACAACAAGCAATCGATTATTACGATAGTGTTGTTCGCTCTGACATGTCTGAAGATGAGGACGAAAGAAAAATTAATCCAGATAGAGTCAGGCTCTTGATGCGCTCCTATGCTCGTAATTGTGCTACGGAAGCGAATTTACAAGTAATCAGGAAAGATATGCTTTCAAATGATGGAGATACTCTAAGTGATGTAACCATAAGAGGCTACATAAATACATTGGAGCGTATTTTCGTTGTAGAAGAATCTGACGCATGGAATCCTAATGTCAGGTCAAAGACAGCTATCAGAACATCAAATACAAGATACTTTATTGACCCATCAATAGCCACAGCCGCCCTCGGCCTTAGACCTGATGCCTTGATAAAAGATTTAAGGACCTTTGGATATTTGTTTGAGAATCTTTGTGTGAGAGATATGAGAATATATGCTGATACACTTGATGGAGCAGTAAAGCATTTTAGAAATGCCAAAGGTCGCGAAGCAGATATCGTGATCACGCTCCGTGATGGAAGATGGGCTTTGATGGAAGTAAAGCTTGGTGGTAGCGATAGCATTGATGAAGGAGCCAAGCATTTAATTGAGATTGCAGATGATGTTGACGAAAGACTCAATAAGCCATCATTTTTGGCTGTCATCACCGCAGGTAATATTTCCTACAGAAGAGAAGACGGAGTATATGTACTTCCTCTGGGGGCTTTAAAGCCGTAAGACGAATGTTAACAGAACCTCGGAGAAAATACTCCTTCTTGTTTATGCTTCCGAGTAATTATCAACACCAAATAAAAGTGCAGCTTCATCCATATCCATTGCTCTTCCTGGAGGAAGTTTAATGTTGGAAGAAAGAGCAAGCTTCTCTGCTTCTCTGTTTACGATGTTCTCACTGAAAGTAGCTGTATCTATGCCTCTTAGTCTCATCAATAGCATCGGGTCATCATCAAGCTTTCTTCCGATACCATACAATACTGCAGCCACGTGTTTACATAACACAGCCCAGTCAGGACAAGAACAGGAGAACCTCATTTCTCTTACCTTTGGAAAGAGATTGAGGGAAGGGGAGGTAAAATACTCCTTAAATGAATCAGGGAATCTTCCATTGATGAAGTCTTCGATGGATTCAAAGTTATTCCTGCATTTGTCTTCGAATTCCTTGGCTTCCTTTTCAGTAAATGGAGTGATATTAATTGTGACTTTATAAGGTTTTGGTCTTGAACCTTGGACCAAAGCCCTTATGACACCATTTTCAATCTTCAAATCCAATACGCATCCAATTCTGATGTAGCTTCTACCTCTGGGAAGACGATTATCATAGTCGGCATAGTTGTCGATATTCTTACACCATGCCTGTCCCCACCATGAAGTGGAGATGGTACGTCCTTCTATGATTATAGGTTCTCTTATTTCTGTTGTTTCTTTTCTTGCCATCAGATTTTCCTCGTGTAGCGCATAGCGGACAAGAGTTCTCTTGGAGAGAGTTTACTTGTAACCTCTCCACCCACTTCTCCGAGAATAGACTCTGCAAGTTCTGTCTTGTCTTTCAGAATCTGGCTGATTCTTTCTTCTATCGTATCTTCCGCTACAAATTTATAGACGGTGACCAGATTCTTTTGTCCTATTCTGTATGCTCTGTCTGTAGCCTGATCCTCTACTGCAGGGTTCCACCATCTATCGAAGTGTATTACATTGCTGGCTTCGGTAAGTGTCAGACCAGTTCCTCCCGCTTTAAGGGAAATGACAAGAAATGGTATTTCCCCATTCTGGAAAGAGTCCACTATCTTGGTTCTCTTCTCTGGAGGTGTGGAGCCGTCGATATAGTCGCCATCTCCTTCGAAGACAGGATCAAGTAGCTTGAGAAGCTCTGGAATAATCGAGGCAAACTGAGTGAAGACAAGAACTTTCTCTCTGTTTTCATGTATTGTAGAGCAGATATCCTTTAGAAGAAGGAACTTTCCGCTCTTTTTCTCATCAAATACACCATCTCCCAAGTATTGGGAAGGATGATTGATGATCATCTTCAGCTTCATAATTGTAGAGCCTGCAAGTGCCAAAGCATTTGCATTTGTCTCTTCTTTTATGGCTAGAGCATCTTCATATTCATCAACAACTTTATTATATAAGACCCTTTGGTCAGGGGAGAGTGAAACCATTATTTCATTCTCAACTTTATCAGGAAGGTCGTTGATGATGGATTTATCTGTCTTGAGACGCCTCAATATAAATGGTTTGACAACCTTTTTGAGGTTTTCTATCTTTTCTCCTTCCAGGGATTCTGAGAAGGAAGAGAAATCCTTCTCATTACCCAAGAGTCCAGGAGAGAGGAAATCGAAGATGGACCATAGATTCATCAAAGAGTTCTCGATAGGCGTTCCTGTCATGGCCACAGAGAGTTTTCTATCCAATGCTTTTATAGCCTTCGTCTGCTTTGTGTTTCTATTCTTTATATTTTGCGCTTCATCCAAGATCACAAGATCCCATTTTGCTTCTGCTATTGCGGGGCTTGATGATGCTCCTTGGTAAGTTACGATTGTCAGGAATGGGAAGTCTCCCTTCTTTGCCTCTTTTCCATGCCTGATGGAGAAATCTAAGGCTGGGGCAAACTTCATGCACTCTCTTCCCCAGTTTCCCAAAAGGGAAGCAGGAACAACTAAGAGAATCTTGGCGTCTTTATTGTAACTTCTTACTTCTTCAAGAAATGCCAGCATCTCCACAGTCTTTCCTAGTCCCATGTCGTCGGCTAAAAGTGGTCCCAAAGAGAGACGGGAAATGCCCATGAGCCATCTAAAGCCATCCCTCTGATAAGGCCTAAGGGTTCCAGTAAAGGAAGACGGAGGATTATCAGGAAGGTCGGAGCTGGTTACCTCTCTAAGTAACTCTTCGATGTCTACGGAAATAGGGAAGGCCTTCTTTTCAACGCCGGAAGCGATAGTAAGGGCAGACAATAGGGAAAGCTCTTTTTCCTCCAGTTCCTCATACTCTTCGAGTAAGAGTTCCAAGCTCTTTCTGTCTACTTCTATCCAATTCCCCTTCAAGAGCTCCAAGCCCTCGCTTCTTGAGAGAATATCTAATATTTCTTCCTTGGTGATCTCTACACCCTGCCAAATCATCTTAGGCCTCAAGGCTGTGATGGATGCGCCATTCCTGTTTCTTTCTCCTTTTTCCATCTTTATTCTTGAGTTACGTCTTCTCTTTTTCCACCATCCAGGAATTCTTGTAACAATTCCTGCTTCTTCGAAAAGTGGAACATCCATCAAGAAGGCGTAGGCCTCTTCCTTGGAAACAAGGAGGGGAGAGAAGATTTCGCCACTATTGAGCCATGTGGCGATAAGCTTGCTGTTCTTTCCAGCTTTCTTGATGGATGAGATAAGGACAGCAAGTTTCTCGACGGATGAAGAATACTCTTTGAGAGCATATTTCAATGGATAGTGATGAACCTTTCCATCTTCCCCCACAGTGGAATAAGTTGCCATGAATGCAAAGGGTGCTTCGCTCTTTTTGCTTTCCAGAAGATGGAAAAAGATTCTGGAAGGAAGCTTAAAGCGGGAAGAAAAAGAAGAGAAATAAGACTCCAAGGAAGCGGAATAAGATGAGATATCAGAACGGAAAAAGGAAAGATATCTATCATACAAAGAGAGGACCCAGCTTCTCTCGATATATTGGCCTCCCAGAATAAATGGAGTGTCGGATATGATTTCATCTACCTCTATTGTGTCATAAGAGACAGAAGCCTTTTCTCTCTCAAGACTTAAGGATGGAGTTCTCTCCAGCTGAAAGAAGAAGTTCTCTGTGATTCTTTTCAAGAAATCAAGGGAAGGTGAGGAATCCTTCAAAGAATCAGAGAGGACAGCATCATACATTCCCCTATAACAATCAGGGAAAAAGAGAGGATTTCTCTCTTTTGTGAAATCAGGTCTGAAGCCGTTTGGTGTGATGATGAAATCTAGCTGTCTTTTTCTCTTTTGCATGTGCTTAGTCTATAAGAAAAGAGAAGTTATTGATAGAAAAATATACTATCGACGGTTCAAAATCTTTGTAGCGTTATTTGAACTTCTTTTGTAATAAATCGGTTAAACAGATTTTTCTTTATGTAAAACTCAATATTTTTAGAAAAATTTATATTGTCATAAGAAAAACTCATGATAACATTAAGATAACTCATTACAAAAGGAGAGGAATATGGGAACTCTATGGGGAATAGTGTTGGGAATAATAATCCTAGCTCTCGTCTATGTGTTTTATTGCTATAGAAAGATCAGGTCTCTGAAAGAGGGGACAGATGAAATGGTGGAGATGGCTCACATCATCCGTAGTGGTGCCAATACCTTCATGAAGACTGAATACAAGACAATATTCATCGTAGTCATAATCGTTGCTCTTATATTCTCTCTCTTTGTTGAAAAGACATCTGGCTTGACTCTGATCCTTGGTGCCCTTGCTTCAAGCGCAGCTTGTATCATAGGAATGAAGAGCGCCACATATGCAAACGTCAGGACATCTAATAAGGCTAGGGAAAGCTTATCTATCGGAGAGACAGTAAAAGTAGCTCTCTGTGGTGGATCTGTTGCAGGCTTATCTGTCCAGGCTATCGGCTTGTTGGGCTTGGTAGCGATTCTCTTTATCTGGGGAATTGAACACGACGCTGTCGGTTCAGGCTTCCTTCTTTCCCTAAAGTGTAATCCTTCCACAATGAGAGTAACTACATACTCTCTTGGATGCTCCCTTGTCGCCATGTTCAACCGTGTTGCAGGTGGAAACTATACTAAGGCCGCTGATATCTCTTCAGATATCCTTGCAAAGATCAGACATGACCTACCTGAAGATGACAGCAGAGTACCAAATGTCATCGCAGACTTTATCGGTGACAACGTCAACGATATAGCAGGAAACTGCTCCGACCTTTTGGAATCATTTGTTGCAACAACAGCAGCTGGTATCTTGATTGCATCTACACTCTTTAAGACAGGATCTCTTTCATCTTCTGCTTTTGACAGTGCAATGATGTACCCAGTTATTCTTGCTGGCGGTGGACTCTTGGGATGTTTGTTGGCTCTCATGATAGTTCAGAAAAAGAAGATGGGTGATAACCCAAGTAAGGAGCTGAACTCTGCTACATATATTTCAGCCATCTTTACTCTTATTCTTGGTCTCATCTCCAGCTTCCTTATTTTCTCCAAGGTCCAGCTGCCTTCCACATTTATTCTTGGTTGGGCTTCCCCATGGGTAAGCGCTGTATTGGGAATCATATCAGGTGTTGCTATAGGAATGATCACTGAGTATTACACAAGTACAGACTTCAAACCTACTCAGAACCTGGCTTATATGGCTACAGAAGGAGAGGCCTTTGTAATAACAAAGGGTGACGCCATTGGAAGCAGAAGCTGCTTGTTGCCAGTATTGTTTATTGCAATCTCCCTCTTTATTTCAGGAAAGCTATGCGGAACATATGGAATCGCACTTGCATCCCTTGGAATGCTCTCCTTTGTTGGAACAACAGTATCAATCGACGCCTTCGGTCCTATTGCAGATAACGCAGGAGGCCTTGCTGAGTCTTGTCATCTTCCACATGAAGTCAGAATCATCACAGATAAGCTGGATGCAGTAGGAAATACCACGGCAGCAATTGGAAAGGGCTTTGCTATTGGCTCAGCTGCATTTGCAACTGTTTCCCTTATAGTTGCCTATGTAGGCTCATACTCATCTGGTGAGCCGGTACTTAACTTCGCTTCCTTCGTTGTAGTAGCAGGTGGTATACTTGGAGGTGCTCTTGTAGAGTACTTCTCAGCCATCCTTACTGACAACACAATTGATTCAGCCAAGAAAATGGCTGATGACGGAGACAAGTTGTTGTCAATACCTGGAGTCTTGGAAGGTAAAGTTAAGCCAGACTATAACGCAATGATCAAGACAGCTACAGAAGAAGCACTGAGAAAGATGCTCTTCCCATCTATTCTTGCTCTCGTAATTCCAGTAGTAGGCGGACTCTTATTTGGTGTCGAGTTTATCGGAGGACTCCTAGTTGGAGCTACAATCGTTGCTATTCCTAGGGCAATCTTCATGGGTAATAGTGGTGGTGCCTTCGACAACGCCAAGAAGTTCATCGAAGAAGAGAGACTCGAAGGTCACTCAAAGGGAAGCGCAGCACACAAGGCTGCTGTTGTTGGTGACACTGTAGGTGACACAAGAAAGGATGTTGTAGGTGTTGCTCTCGATATCTTTATCAAGAGCATGTCTACAGTTGCCAATACTCTTGGAGGAGTCATCAGAAACTTCACTCTTATTGGATAATAACAAATAGAAAAAGAATCAAAGGCTGTCGGAACTAAAGGTTTTGGCAGCCTTTATTTTGTTTCACTCTTCTTCATCTAGGTAATCATCAATTGTCAGAAGCACAGCTGGAACATACTCACATGTTGGAACCATCTCTTTAATTACTTTGAAATAAGGAGAAAAGAAATCTCCGGGACAGGAGTATTCTGCAGTCTTCTTGTGTTTATCTTTAAAAGTTGCAGTAATGGTTATTGATCCAACATCCTCCCAGAGTGGATTACCAAATTCATAATTAAGATAGCTTGGAGTCATTTCCATCACTATTTTATAGAGCTCATCAAATACTGGACTTGTTGTTTTGTAGGACCACTTTCTATAAATATTAGTTTCGCTCTTATACTCAGGATGTGGCTTATATTCGTAACTGATGGATGAGGGAGTAATGATAAGTTTGTCTTCGTAAGCTTCATCTACTGGTGCGTAGTAAGATGATCCTTTTATTGTCAGTTTTACTATCTCTTCCATATCTATTCCTCCAAATAAGAGTCGTCTCCACATTTTGCTTCAGCTAGAGTATATGATAGATTATCTTAAGAGAGGGGAGAAGAATAAAAAGATGAGAGACATGGTAGAGTGCAAAGCAATCGATAAGGGCTGGTCTTCTGATAGAAAATACCTCCTTAAGGATAAGGAAGGAAAGAAGTATCTTCTTCGTCTCTCCAATATCTCAAAAAAAGAAGAGAAAGAAAAGGAATACGAGATGCTCTCCCTTTTCTCTTCCCTTGGCTTTCCTTCATCTTCTCCAATAGAGAAGGGAATAACAGAAGATGGCAAAGACTTCTATATGCTCCTAGAGTGGGTGGAAGGGGAGGATATGGAAAAGATTCTCCCAACATTAAACAAAGAAGAGCAATATAACCTTGGTTCTGAAGCGGGGCATATCCTCTCCATGATCCACTCCCTTCCGGTTAAAGAAGAAGATAAACCCCTCAAGACCAAGAAAGAGAAGAAACTTAGACAGCTAGAGAAATATAAACTCTCAGTAAACAGAATTGAGGGAGACGAAATCTACATTAAGTATGTTGAAGACAACATAGACTCGATGTGGATTGAGCCACCTGTTTATTTACATGGTGACTTTCACCCTGGAAACCTTATCTATACCCCAAATAAGAGAGTTGGAGTCATCGACTATAATAGATGGGAGTAGGGGATAGATATGAA
>JALFYG010000277.1 GCA_022784805.1 Spirochaetales bacterium | reverse complement strand
GATTTGATGACTCCTAATAGGGAAGCTGTAGAGAAGGGGTGTGTCAACCTCATCCGTCACATCAGAAACATCAGGGAAGTATTCTCTCTTCCTCTTGTGGTGGCTCTCAATCACTTTGTTTCCGATACAGACGAAGAAGTCTTGGAAGTTGAAAAGGCATGTAAGAGTGAAGGCGTGGAGATGGTTCTCTCCAAAGCTTGGGAGAAGGGCGGTGAAGGAAGTAAGGAATTGGCAGAGAAAATTGTTGAGCTCTGCTCTGAGCCTTCTTCCCTTACTTTCTCCTACGATACTTCTGACTCCATTGAAGACAAGATCAAGAAGGTTGTCACCAAAGTCTATAGAGGAGCCAAGGTATCTTTTGCACCTGGGGTAAAGACAAAGATAAAGAAGGCTGTGGAAATAGGAATGGGAGACGCTCCTATCTGTATGGCCAAGACACAGTATTCTTTCTCTGACGACCCAAAGAAGCTTGGAGCTCCTGATGGCTTCACTCTCACTGTAAAAGACATCCGAATCAGTAGAGGTGCTGGCTTTATTGTTGTTCTCACTGGAGAGATCATGACAATGCCAGGTCTTCCAAAAGAGAGCCAGGCAGAGAAAATCGATGTGCTTCCTGACGGCAGAATAGTAGGCTTGATGTAATATGGTGAGAGACATCATCAGAGATGAGGAGTTTCTATCCTTGCCTTCCCAAGACTGCACCTTTCCAGATAAGAAACTCTTTGACGACTTGAAAGATACGTTGAGGTTTCATAAGGATAAGTGCTTGGGCCTTGCCGCCAACATGATAGGGGAGAGAAAAAGAGCCCTCGCTTTATACATAGATGACTCCATAAAAGTAATGTTCAATCCTACTATCCTTTCTGCTCTCGATGACTATGAGACGGAAGAAGGGTGCTTGAGTTTGGATGGAGTGAGAAAGACAAAGCGATATGAAACCATTCAAGTTTTGTACTTTGATTGGAAGGGGAGGGAGAAGATATCGCTCTTTAACGGAATAAGCGCTGAAGTCATCCAACATGAAATGGACCATATGAACGGAATCTTAATATAAAATCCTCCTTTCGGAGGATTTTATTACAGAGTAAAGGAATAATCATATTGTGTATTCTTCTCTTACTCTCCCTAGCCTGGTTCCTATGCTTCTTTTTTCTTCTGCTTCTATTCCGGCTATTTCTTCCATTTGTCTTATGACACTTTTCATTGAATAGAATTGGAAATGGGTGATGATCACTCTCATTTTTTTAATCTTTCCCTTGTATTCAGTCAGAAACTCCCTGATAGGAGCTGATGGTCCGAACACCCATACAGGGGAGCAGATGGTAATTGAGTCATAGTCTTCGATGATTGTGTCAATTTTTTCTATTTTCATTGGCCAAGAGTGCATGCCAAACCTTCCACACCACCAGAAACCAAGTGTGCCATCAGTTCTTTCTTTTGCCTTTATTTCCAGCATATCCCCACCAAGTCTTGAAGCTTCTTCATAGGCTACCTGTCTTGTGTATCCCAGACGAGAGAAGAATACAACGAGATTCTTTCCATTTCTTCCAATATTAGGGTAGTCTTCAATTCTTATATTCATGCTCTCTTGGGATAGAAACACATAAGCCATATATCCTGTCAAAGCTTGAATCAAGCCAAAGACAAAGTAAGACTGGGATAGGATATTTGCTGGAAAGATTACAAACTGGATTGTAATCCAAAGCATCAGTGTCACTCCCAGTATTCCTCCTAATACCACACCCTTCTTCTTTTTCTTTAATAGGAGATAGAATGCCACAAGGTTTGGTATTCCATTAATAAGAAGAAGTGCAATACCAGAAAAGATATAGTTCTGATAAAGCAAATTGGAAAGTGGGAGTACCTTAAAGTAAGGTAATAGTCCATCCATTCTAAGTAAGGATCCATCTGGAGCAAAGAACATCATTACTGATCCCCATAATGCTCCTAGACCTATAAATAGTGTCCAAAACATAAGTGCAATTCTGGTAGGGGTAAATCTACTTTTTATTTCAAAACCTCTGTTCTGATTAATTCAAAACTTATGTTCTAAAAATGTCAATAGACTATCAGTTGATATTATCAAGAATTGCACAATATGTTTATTTCTTTAAAACTTAATAAATTACTCCGGTTTCTTGCTGATAGGGATCCAAATGCCTGATTCATATTCAGGACTTCTATGGTTACCGACGCTATATACCTCTATAGTAGCATCCACCTTAGCCCCTAATACCTGTCCTTCTTTCTTCATCCATTCATCCCAGATATAAGTATTGAGTTCCTGGATTGATGAAGGGATAGGTCCCTTTGTGGAGAATAGGGCCCACTGGCTTTCAGGGAATGTAAATAGGGAGAAGTTCTCTGGAACCTTTCCTCCTTTATATTCGCCAGCAATCCAATACTGGAAATCGTTGTCATTATTTACACAGAGTGCATACATTCCTATACCATTATCAAGTACAGCTTGCTCCTCATCATTTTCACTATTCATTGTTTCAAAGAGGCTATGGTACTTTTCAGCATATTCTTTATCCCAGAATTCCGGGCATTTCTCATAACCTTCATCTATTTTAATGGAAGTGTAATAACCAATGAATGTCATCTCATTGAGTTTTTTTTACTCTTACTTCATAACGTCCTCCTATCTATAATTGCAAAACTAATGTTCTGAATAGTCAATGATAAATTATTTAGATGACATAATATGTTTTGTTACTTTTAGCATAAAGAAATCCCCTTCTTTCGAAGGGGAGGAGTGAATGCGGATCGATTAAAGACCCATCTTTGCTTTCATCTTAGACCAGCTGTCCTTAAGTGTGACGGTTCTGTTGAACACCATTCTTTCAGGAGTGCTGTCTTTTGAGTCCACACAATAGTAGCCATTTCTTACAAACTGGATATAGTCACCGACCTTTGCGCTCTTAGCCTCTTCTTCAATGACAGCGTCATTAAGAACAATAAGGGAATCTGGGTTGATGTCATCAAGATAGTTACCAGTAGCTGCACCAGGAATCTCAGCGTTGAAGAGCTTATCATACTGTCTGACTTCGGCTTTGAGATTATACTTGGCGCTTACCCAATGGCTTGTGCCTTTGACTTTTCTTCCATCTGGTGTTTCACCACCACGACTTTCTGGGTCATAAGTACAATGGACAGCGACAATGTTTCCATTTTCATCCTTGTCAATTGAAACAGCCTTGATGTAGTAAGCACCCTTAAGTCTGATCTCATTACCTGGATAGAGTCTGTGATAGCCCTTTACAGGAACTTCCATGAAGTCTTCTCTTTCAATGAAGAGTTCATTGGTAAATGCCATCTTGTGCTTTCCTGCTTCAGGATCTTCAGGGTTATTGTCTGACTCAAAGTATTCGACCTTGTCCTCTGGATAGTTATCGATGATGATCTTTAATGGATCAAGGACAGCCATCAGTCTCTTTGCTCTCTTATTAAGGTCTTCTCTTACGCAGAATTCCATAAGGGAGAAATCAACCATACCCTCAACCTTTGCAACACCGACACGAGAAACAAAGTCTTTCATTGCTTCAGGAGAGTATCCTCTACGTCTTATACCGCTGACAGTCGGCATTCTTGGGTCGTC
>JALFYG010000272.1 GCA_022784805.1 Spirochaetales bacterium | reverse complement strand
GGAACGATCACCTTCACTTCTTGACCTGGAATGAACCCGGTCCCATTTTATTAATGGAATGCATGGGTGCCGGGAAACCCGGCCTTCGTCCATGCTTCCGCTGAATAAGTAATCGAAGAACTGGTGTGAACAATTTTTTTTTAATGAGGTAGATACCCAAAGGCACTCCGTCCCAAAAATCGCGTTGAACTAACACCAGCTTCCGTTCGCCGTCACGAACAGAATAGCATCATTCCTTTACAGCTAAGGACATCTTAGTTTTTTTGCGTTTTCTCTTAATGTAATTAAATAGAATTCATGGCAATGAAGAATGAAATGACAAGTAAGAAGAGTGGGGAATCATTCATTTTCGCCACGTCCTTGCCATTAACAAGAAATGATTGGCATATTTGTTTAAAAAGGCCAAAAGAACCAAATGATAATGCATTCATGTATATGCAGTTATGAGTATAGTATTTTAGTTATGGCCATCCTTGGATAGGTGGGTCATACTATGGTCATTTCCCTCAACATTTTAACCTATCTTTTAGTAGATTTTTTTGTGATTTTCCTTTCTGGAAATAAAATTACTGAATTTTTATTAAGCTAAATCGATTGTCTTTAATTGTTCTTTATGGTAATAGAGGAAGCATCATTCTTAATTTATTTCCAAGGTGACCGATGCAATTACTTCAGGACAGGATCAGAAAGGAAGGAAAGGTTCTACCAGGCAACATCATCAAGGTTGATGGTTTCTTGAACCACAGGGTTGATACAGCCCTGCTCGCAGCGTGTGCAGAAGAATTCAAGCGCATTTTCGACACAAGTAAGATAACAGTGGTACTTACTGCTGAAGCAAGCGGTATCCCTCTTGCTACTATTTGTGCAGAGAAGTTCGGAGTTCCAATGATTTTCGCTAAGAAGGCTAAGAGCGATAATATTGAAAACGGACTCTTTAAAAGCGAAGTTTGGTCATATACTTACAAGAAGAAGTTTACTCTTATTGTAAGTAAAGAATGGCTTCATGAAACAGACAACGTTCTCATCATCGATGACTTTATGGCAAAGGGAAACGCTGTTCAGGGCCTTATCGACATCGTATCTGAGGCTAAATGTGGCCTTGAAGGTATTGGAATCGCAATTGAGAAAGGATTCCAGGGCGGTGGAGATGCTCTCAGAGCAAAGGGACTCAATTACAAGGCTCTCGCTGTAATCGATGAAATCAAAGAAGATGGAACTCTTATTTTCAGAAAGGAAGATCTATGAAGAAGGTTCTGATTCTTGACTTTGGTGGTCAATATAATCTTCTTATAGCACGACGCGTCAGACAGAGTGGCGTGTTCTGTGAGATCAAGAGCTATAAGACTCCTCTCTCTGAGATAGTCTCTTTTGCTCCTGATGCAATTATTCTGACTGGTGGCCCTGCGACAGTATTTGATGAAGGTGCCCCTACAATTGACAAGTCTATCTTTGAGATGGGTGTTCCTGTACTGGGAATCTGCTATGGCATGCAGCTCATGGTATATTCCTTAGGCGGAGACTGTAGAAAAGCAGAGAAGAGAGAGTATGGCAAGGTTCTCCTTACCCACACGGATTCTCTTCTTTTCTCTGATATCCCAGATACATCTGTATGTTGGATGAGCCATGGTGTTGAAGTCGATTCTCTTCCAGAAGGCTTTGAAGTCACAGCAACCAGTGATTACTGTGGTTTCTGTGCTGTAGAGAACAAAGAAAAGAAGCTTTATGGCGTACAGTTCCACCCGGAAGTAAACCATACAGAGTATGGTACACAGATACTTGAGAACTTCTTATTCGTTGTCTGCGGTTTCGAAAGAGAATGGAAGATGAGTTCTTATGTTGATACAGCCATTGAAGAGTGCAGAAAGAAAATAGGGGATGGCAGAGTCCTTCTTGCTCTTTCAGGTGGTGTAGACAGCACAGTCTGCGCTGCTCTCTTAAATAGAGCTGTCGGCGATAGGCTTACTTGTATCTTTGTTGATCATGGTCTCTTACGTAAGAAGGAAGGTGACGAAGTGGAAGAGGTTATGAAGAACCAGTTCCATGCTGATATCAGAAGAGTAAACGCAGAAGATGAATTCTTATCTGCTCTTAAGGGTGTTACAGAACCTGAAAGAAAGAGAAAGATCATCGGTGAGCTCTTTATCCGCACCTTTGAAAAAGAAGCCAAGAAGATCGGTAAAGTCGATTTCCTTGCACAGGGTACAATCTATCCAGACGTTGTTGAAAGCGGACTTGGAGGAGAGAGTGCCGTCATAAAGAGCCATCACAATGTTGGTGGACTTCCAAGTGTAGTTGACTTCAAGGAGATAGTCGAACCTTTGAGAATGCTCTTCAAAGACGAAGTAAGGGAACTGGGCTTGGAGCTTGGTCTTCCTGAAAATCTTGTATGGAGACAGCCATTCCCAGGTCCAGGACTTGCGATCAGAGTAATCGGAGAGGTGACAGAAGAGAAACTCGATATCTTGAGAGACGCTGATGCCATCTTCAGAGAAGAAATGATCAAAAAGGGAATCAAGAATGCTCCATCCCAGTACTTTGCAGCTCTTACAAATATGAAGAGTGTTGGAGTAATGGGAGATGAAAGAAGTTATGACTATGCAATCGCTCTTAGAGCAGTGCAGACCCAGGACTTCATGACAGCAACTTGGACTCGCATAGATTGGGAACTCTTAGATAAGATTTCATCTAGAATAATTGGTGAAGTAAAGCACGTAAACAGAGTGCTTTATGATATCACATCCAAACCGCCAGCAACTGTAGAGTTCGAGTAATAAATCTTTATAATATATATAATTATTTTTGATTATTAAAAGGGCCTTGCTTATTGCTTGGCCCATTTTATCTTTCATAATTGTATTCTTTATATCCAAGCCTTCAGTGTTTTGAAGACTCTAACATGAGATGAGAGTTTACTTTTATTAAATCCATATACTTTTGGGTCTCTTCCTCAGAAAAGCCGAATACTTCTTTTATTGAATAAGAAGGAATACTGCATGTCATATGGTGAAAGCAATCCTTAGTATCAGGTTTCTCTACATATACCTTGACTGTTCCGTCTTCCGTCAATCCTGAGTGGACAATTTCAGCATTGTCTTCTGTTATCATAAACTTATAAATCATTTTGTCCTCCTCTATAATTAACGTTTTTGTTTTCTTTTGTTTCTAGGCTATTCAACGATTTCTTTTGATGTTTTTGTTTGAATCTTATTATGCTACTATAAGTATTAGGAGTATAAGAATATGGGAGTATACGTAAATCCTGGCACAAAAAACATGGAGATTGATATCGACGATGAGTTTTATGTCGATAAGTCCTTGCTCGTTAAGGTTCTTAACACTAAGTTGAACAAAAAGGATCGTTTTATTTGTGTCTCCCGTCCACGCCGCTTCGGGAAGACAATGGCTGCAAATATGATAGCAGCATATTACTCCAAGGACTGCGACTCCCATGACGTATTCTCTGACTTAAAGATATCAAAGGATTCATCTTTTGAAGAGAACATCAACAAGTACACAGTGATCCAACTGGATATGAATGATGTTGTGACTAATAAAGAGGATAATTCTGTTACAGAGTATATAAACAAAGAAGTAGTTTCCGAACTAAGAAAGATATACCCTTCGGCATTGCCGGAAGAGAATGTATCCCTATCAAAAGCCATAAAAGAGATTTTTTCATTGACAGGAGATCGATTTATATTTGTCATTGATGAATATGACGTAATTATTCGTGACCAAAAATATTCCTCTGAACTTGATGGATATCTTACTTTCTTGGTCTCTCTTTTCAAAAACAGTGCGACTGCTCCAGCCATAGCAATGGCATACCTTACAGGAATAATGCCAATCATCAAAGAGAAAACACAGTCCAAGCTTAATAACTTCACAGAATATACCATGATTGACCCTGACGATATGGCCCCCTTCATGGGATTCACTGAGGACGAAGTCAAGAGTTTGGCTTATCAATCAGGCATGGAGTTTGAAGAACTTAAGAGATGGTATGATGGATATAACCTTGAAGGACTTGAGATTTATTCCCCCAAGTCCGTCATCAGTGCAATCGAGGATCGTAAATGTAGTGACTATTGGATACAGACCAGTTCATACGAGGCGGTAACGGACTATATTTCACTGGACTTTGAAGGTCTGAAGGAAGACGTGATTTCCATGTTCACTGGAAACAGAGTGGAGGTAAGGACATCTCTATACCGCAATACAATTTCATTTGATACAAAAGATGATGTGCTTACATATCTTATTCATCTCGGATACCTCGCATATGATGCTGATACTTCTTCCTGTTTTATCCCTAACAATGAAATAAAGGATATGTGGGCTCTCTCAATAGAGAGGGCTAAGGGATACAATGATGTATTTCAGATGATAAGAGACTCAAAAAAGCTTCTGGAATCTACTTGGAATGGAGACGAAGAGGCTGTGGCTAGAGGAGTGGGTAAGGCACATATGGAGGCATGCAGTATCCTAGGGTACAATAATGAGGGCTCCTTCCAGTCAGCTATCCATCTAGCATACTACTATGCCAAGTCCTGCTACACAATAGTAAATGAGCTCCCAGCAGGTAAGGGTTTTGCTGATTGTGCCTTCATCCCATATAAGCCAGATGTCCCTGTAATAATCATTGAACTTAAGAAGGATGATAGTGTAGAGAATGCCATAGACCAGATAAAGAACCGTAAATATCCAGAAGCCTTAGAGAAGTATAAAGACAACCTCCTACTTGTTGCCATCAGCTATGACTCAAAGACAAAGGAGCACTCCTGCAGAATAGAAAAAGCTCAATAAATCACGAGGACTTTGATACGCGTAAACTCTAATAGCTTGTATAATGCGTCTCTGAGTTAAATCTGTTTTATTATGAAGAGGGAAAACGAACAAGAATAATATGTGCTAAAAAGCTACATCAATTGAGAAGATTTGCTATGAGGAATTCTAAGAATATCACAGGTGAGAGACTTGAAGAAATTGCATCCATCACTCCTGTTCCAGATGGTGATTCACCTGAGATTACAGAAACAGAAGCTGCAAGAGCTCGGTTTGCACATGAATCTCATCCCGAGTGGTATCTGACTGCCCCTAAAAAGCAGTATATATAAAAACAATAAGGATACGAT
>JALFYG010000267.1 GCA_022784805.1 Spirochaetales bacterium | reverse complement strand
AGCCTGTAAACATTCTTCTCTCCGCTATTTTCGGAGGAGTACTGCTTGGAACTGGAATAGGTATCACGATGAAAAGTGGTTGTAACACCGGTGGAACAGATATAGTCGCCCAGACCATAGCCCACTACACACCGATTGCTGTAGGCACCGTTTCCTTCTGCTTCAACTGCTTGGTCGTGGGGGCATCAGGATACTTCATCGGCTTCCAGCCTATGCTCTTCTCCATCATCGGTATGTTCTGCTCTTCATTTATGGTGAACTATGTACTGACCGGTATCGGAACCAGAAGAAGTAAGACTGTATATGTAATCTCCGACGACATAGCCGCCATAGGAAAAAGAGTAGTCAATGAACTGAAGAGGAGCGGAACTGTATGGGAGGCTACAGGTTTCTATACAGGAAAGAAACACAAGATACTAATGGTTCTTGTTCAGAACCATCAATATCAGAGACTCTTGAGAATCATCAACCAAGAGGATCCAACTGCCTTTGTTTACGTTGGAGAAGCTTATAGGGTATTGGGTAAGGGCTTTGCACCTCTAAGAAAGATTGCAGACACGACAGTGGCAGAAGACTAAAGCGGCTTACACCTCCTGGATTCCCTGATCTTTCTTTCAGCTAATCTTCTTGTCCCTGGGCTAAGCTTATTTAGCTTATCCTTTATTTCCGGGTCATCAGCATAGAATGATGAGAAAGCCCAGGCCACAGCCATTGAGATATAATACTCGCTTTCATCATCGCTATTGATGATCCTTTCCAAGGTTTCGTCCCTGTTCAATTCTTTCCTGTTGGACATCAACCACACTATCCCGAGTCTCTTTGTAAATACATGTCCATCTTCCAAAAGGGACAGGAAGAATGGAAGATAAACCTCTCTGTTTTTCTTCTTGATTTTAAATACTGTGACGATTATATCCGTCTGGTCCCAGGAAGAGAGGAAAGGTAAGAGAGCCTTGAGTTCCTCTATCTTTTCTTCTGGAGACAGCTTCGATAACCCGATGGCAAGACCCTTTAAGATTACATCCTCATGCCACTTGATTTCGTATTCTCTCCAATCAAAGTCTTTCGCCAACTGGCGGAGAATAGGAATTCTCATCCCGGCTCTTGGGAGAGTGTCCGTGGTTGAGAGGCGGGATGTGAAGTCCTTGTATTCAGAATCAAGGTAGGGAGCGTAAAGAGAATCAGTAACCAAGATCTTCTCCAACAAGTATCACTGTGATTCTGTCTTTTGTTCTCTGACGGCGGAATAAGACGCTGTTACAGCAGATGCAGCCTTCAGACTGGCAGCCATTGGCAAATAAGCTATCTTCATCCATTGTAGGTGCAATGCAGTGTCCAAGCTTAGTGCATGGAGTATCCATACAAAGCCTTGTGGCATTAATAGGAGCGGCAACGTTCTTTACTCTGATTGCTGCGTCTCTCAGAGTGGGGACAAGCTTATTAATTCCTGCCACGACTATTACGTTCTCAGGCCCGAAGAGCATTGCACTAACTCTATTACTTCTTCCATCCACCTGGAAAATCTCACCCTTTTCTGTGATGGCATTGGCAGAGAGCACATAGAAAGAAGCACTATATGCATCTTTATATTCCTTGTGATAATCAGTCTCAGACATCAGATAATCCATGATCCCTGTGTCTCTGAGAGTCATAGAACCGCCAGTTGCTGTATAAGAGCCCTGTGGTACCATTGTCTTAAAAAGAGTCAAAGCTTCTTCTTTTGTCTCCACATAAACAGCCTTCATATTGTTCTTTTCCAGATTGGCTATAGTGTTCTTAACTTTAATGTGATTAATTCTCTTAGTATTGGCGTCCATCTTATCCTCCATAGAAATTTTAGCATCTTTTTTATTGTTACACTCTTTAAAGAATAAGAAAAGCATAGATAAAACAACACAAAAGAATGTAGTAAGAGGCAATTATCGATGACAGATTAACCCTATAGAAAGAAAAGAACTTAGCTTATTCCTTTTGGTATCAGAAATTAAAAAACTTGTAAAAATTTCTTTACTGTAGGTGTTGACATATTTTCCTCCTTTCTATATATTCTTTAAAGTAATCGACGCAGGGTAGAGCAGTTGGCAGCTCGTCGGGCTCATAACCCGGAGGCCGTAGGTTCGAGTCCTACCCCTGCTAAAGTGGTATCTGGACTGTCGAGTGAGCAAAAGCCGCCGGCAGATGTGGTTTCCAGACCCGAAAAGAAGCTAGGCAATCCGTTCTGTGGAGCAAAGGCACCGGAGTGGGTTGCCATTGTTTTTGCCCTTTTTTTAGTCTTTTTATGTTTTTCCTTGGTTATTGATCAGCTTCTCCAGAAATCCTTTGTAAAGAGAGCATAGACTGTAAAGAGTTCAAGTCTTCCCACAAGCATCAAGAATGAGAAGACCCAAAGTGCCCAGTCTGAGTAGATGGAGAAGGAGAAATCCATACCTATTCCTCCCAAACCTATACCAATGTTACCAAGAGTAAGGATACAGGAAGAAAGAACTGTCATAAGATCCTTTCCTGTAAGGGAAATAAGAATACAGCCAAGTGCATATGTCACAAGATACATCCCTATAAATCCTGAGATTCCAGATACTGTATCCTGGGAGAGAGTATCGTCACCGATACGAATCTTTGATATGGAAGAGGGGTGAAGTCTCTTCTTTATGGATGACTTACCAAGCTTAAAGATTGTGGCGACTCTGATGACCTTCGGGCCACCTCCGGCACTACCTGCACAGCCTCCCACAAATGAGAGGACAAAGAGAATCATTTGTGAGAATATTGGCCAATTCTGGTATTGTGTGGAAGAGAAACCTGTAGTAGTGGTGAAGGATACAACCTGGAATAGGGAGTGCCTGATGGCTTCTGAGGCTCTCATTCCTGCACTGAAGAATAGATTCAGGGCGACAAACAAAGAACATCCTAATACTATTCCTGTATAAAGCCTCAACTCTCCATCTTTCAATGCTTTCTTTGTCTGACCCTTAAGCATCTTAAAGTAGAGGGCGAAGTTGGCGCCTGAAAGGAACATGAAGATAATACAGATCCATTCAATGGCAGGAGAGTTGAAAGATGCGATGGATTGGTTGGTGGGTGTGAAACCTGCTGCACCCATGGTACCGAAAGTTACGGTCACTGCATGATACAAATCGAGACCGAATATTACCAACAAGAGTGTCTCAAGAACAGAGAGCCCAAAGTAAATGGACCAAAGTGCCATGGCTGTATGCCTGATATGGGGTGTGAGCTTATCTTTGGTAGGACCTACAGATTCAGCTCCCACAAGGGCTGTTCCCTTGACGCCGAAGGCAGGAAGGATAGCCACGAACAATACGACGACTCCCATGCCTCCCAGCCAGTTGGTCATGTTACGCCAAAAGAGAAGAGATTTACCCACTGACTCTATATCATTTAAAGCCGTGGCTCCGGTGGTGGTGAAACCACTCATGATTTCAAAATAACAAGCTGCATAGGAGGGAAGAACAGAGGAGAAGTAAAGGGGAAGGGCGCCGAAGAGAGAAAACAACACCCAAGCAAGTGTGACGAACAAATAGCTCTCTTTCGGTCCAATCTTTATCTCCCTGTTACCGAAATTCGTTGAGAAGACTCCCACCAGGCTTACTGCAGTCATCAAAAGAATAGTCTTTACAAAACTAGAGAACGCACCGCTCTCGTTGTAGACCACAGAGAGAATAAGAGGCAACACCATGATTAAGGCGATGAAGAGAAGAATAAATGAGAGAAGGCGGATAACTGATTTAATGTTCACCGAACATCTCCATTACAAAGTCATAGTTTTCATGGACACAGGAGACAAGCACTGTGTCATTTGGACGGAAAGTATAGTTGCCGTCCGGGACGAAGCTTTCGCCTCCGCTTCTCTTGACTCCGGCAAGGATACATTTACCCCTAAAGTTCGTTTCCATCAACTTCTTGCCGTTTAGGCGGAAGGTAGGGGAAAGGACATATTCATATACTTCCATTTCACCATCAAAGGTGGAATGAAGTGTTTTGACACCTTCTCCCCTCAGATGCTTCATGATTGTGTCTACAGTTGAGGATGTGGTGCTGATCGGAACATCGATATCGAGGGTGGTTGCAAACTGCATATAGTTTGGGTTTGTCTTCAAGAGGGCAATGGACTTCTTTGTCCCCACTTTCTTTGCATAGGAAGCTGTGATGATGTTCAACTCATCGTTTTCTGTGACTGAAATCATCAAGTCGGCATTATGGAGTCTCTCGTCTTCCCATACCTCTTCATCTGTTATGGAATCATTGAGAACGAGAATGTAAGGAAATTCCTCTGCAAAGGATGAGCATACCTCACTGTCTTTGTCGATCAGGACCATCCTTTCCTGAAGCTTCTTTCCCATCATCCTCAATAGATACTTGGCGATTCTTGTTCCACCTACGATAAATGCCTTCTTGAGTCTGATGGAAGAGTTCTCACCTCTGAAGGATGAGAAGATGGACTCACTTTCATCGTCTACGGCCATAATGGCAAGCTCGTCTCCAGCCAGGAGTATTGTCTCACCGCTAGGAGAGAAGACTGTTTTGTCACGCCTAGCGCCGATGATTACATATTGTCCACCCAAGGTCTTCTTTATCTCGATAAGAGACTTGCCTTCAAACATGGAACCCTTCTGTACAGTGGATGTAAAGAGGATGAAGTCTGCCTCGTCAAATCTGATTACATCTGAAAAGAGACCTGACTTTATGATACCTGCAATTCTCTTGGCAGCTTCTTCCTCCGGGTTGACTATATGATCGATTCCAAGAATCCTGCCACCCCTATCTTCCGCTTCCTTACCAAGGTATGAGATGCCACGAATAGCTGCGATAGTCTTTGTCTGAGGGTAATTAGATGCTGCGATACCGCAGGCGACAAGGTTGACTTCGTCGCTGTCTGTAACAGCGATGATGGCCTCAGCTTCTTTTGCCCCTGCCTCTTCCAATACAGAGATATCAGTGGCACTACCACAGATTGCCATCAAATCCAACTTAGACATAATCTGGGAGCAACGCTCGTTGTCCCAATCGATCATGATTACAGATTTCTTTTCTTCTATAAGGTGGCGTGCAAGTCTTGTTCCACGTCTTCCTGCTCCAAGGATTACAACACTCATCTCCTTAATTGTGAACAAAGTCCCAATAGTTTTCAACCAAAATCAAGTGATAAGAAGAGCATAGCCCCATAAATTAGGTATATCTCATTCTTGTAAGAGTAAGTTATAATTAGATTTAGTGTCTGCTTTTTTAGATAAATCTCAAAAAAGGGGAATTCAAAATCTTGATTTACACTCCTTTTTTGTAGTAGAAAAAGCGCCATGGAAGATTTGTTATCCAAAATAATTACGACTATTCCCGGAGAAATGATCTCAAAGCTGAGAGATGTATATGCTGTCCTGGATGAAAAGCAGGCTCGCTTTCAGGATAAGTTTTCAGTCTCCTGCATCAACGGCTGCGGAGAGTGCTGCCAACACTACGTTCCTGTGCTTACTCAAGCAGAAGCCTTGGCTGCAGCTTATGTAATTATCAGGGATAAAAGGGAAGAAGAAGTATTGGAGAGACTAAACAGCGGGGACCCGAACTCTTTCATGTGCCCATTATATAATAAGGATAGAGAATACCACTGTTCCTTATATGAAGGACGAAGTATGGTATGCCGTCTCTTCGGCTTCTCCTGCAGCGAAGACAAGGAACATAATCTGGTTTGGAAGGCTTGTAAGTGGAAAGGCGAAGAGGGAGAGGAAATAGATCCATCAGTGTTGATGGAAAACAGAAAAGATGTTCCTGTCATGAGCGAATATGGGGAGAGACTGGAGGAGTGTAGTGACATCGAAGGAGAGATCATATACTCAGCCATCCCCAAGGCCCTTTGGAAACTTAAGATGATTTTGGAGATGACAGAGAATACTCCTGCGTAGTAGAGTAAAGCCATGAAAATTGAATATATCCCAAGAGAAAAAGCTGAGAGTATTGCTCAGACACTTCCTTTTATTCTTAGAGAGGTGACTCTCTCTTCCCCTTCATCACGTTTTCTTATGATTACTACTTCTGGCGTCTTCAAAGTGACCTTTGACTTGGCTATTCTTGATGAAGAAGGAGAGATTACTTTCCTCTCTGACCCTGCATTGGAGCCTAAAGTCAAGGCATTTTTGGACACAGAAAACAAGTAATATTTTCTATTTGAGTCATTTTGACTCTTTTCGAGGACTCTTAGGTTCCCTTGAGTCAAAATGATCCCCTCTTTTCTCATACATTTGGGACTTTTTTGCCTTTTCCTATCTCTCTTGGGTTTTATTGACTTCTAGTATTTCTTTATATTGTAATGTTTTAACAAAAATTGGCACACTTCATTCATGTATACAAGTGTAGCGGAAAAGATAAAGGCTACAAAGGAGAAACATAATATGAAATACTACATCAATAGAACAAACCCATCACTTAACGGAATCGACGCTTTATTCTCAGACCTCTTCGGAGACGGAATGTACACAACAAGAATCCCACAGGTGGACGTATATGAGACACCTACATCATATGTCGTCGAGGCAGATGTTGCAGGATATGAGGAGGGAAGCATCGCCAT
>JALFYG010000226.1 GCA_022784805.1 Spirochaetales bacterium | reverse complement strand
ACCTCTTCTGCCAAGAGGTTGGGAGTCTTACCCCAAACTCTTTGAAAATCTCCTCAGGAATATTTCTTAGTCTCATATCCTTGAATTTCAAACCTTCAGTAAGATTATAGTCCCCACGTCGATCTGTAACAGCATAAGAGTAGAGGGCGAAGGCTGCAGCCTTGCATTCGTCGACTCTGTTGTTGTAAGCGGATGTGGCGAGGTTTCTCTCTAGCCCTGAGAAGAAGATTCCGATTTTGAAAGGCTTCATGTTTCCCGGTGAAGGTATGTTTCTATAGGTGTCATCTTTAGAATCCATATATAGGATGCTGTCTTTTCAACATAGTGTTTCACAGCTCTGGTCCAGTTTACCTGAAGAGACGCCTACATATTCGTTTTCAGCCTTTTTGGCCAGGTAAATGTATTCACTATCACTTAGTTTTATGTCATTGACCTTGCATATCGCCTTCATGAAACAGATGGTGACAGCTGCAGATGAGGAGATTCCGCCAGAGGGGAGAGCCCCTCTGATCACGCCACAGAGTCCCTTTGTAAGTTTATATTTCTCGCTTAGAGCCTTTGTTGCGCCTCTTAGGTAATCGCCCCAATCTCCTTCCTTTGTCTCTGGAACAGATGAAACATGGAACTGTACTCTCTTTGGAAAATTCATTGATATCAGCTCAACTATTCCATTGTTCTTTACGCCATAGGCCATGTGTACACCATAGTCCAAGGCAAAGCCTAAGATAGGTCCGAACTGGTGGTCGATATGGGCCCCTAATGGGCAGACTCTGTAGGGACAGAACTCCGTCTCAGGCTCCCTGTTGTATATTTCTCTAAACTTATCTTCTGCGTACATTTTATCCCCCTGTTATACGTCAATCTCTCCTGAAAAGATCTCTGGTGAAAACTTTCTTTTCAACATCCATAAGTGCGGAATCGAATCTATTGGCGATGATCACATCGCTTTTCTCTTTAAAGAGATTAAGATCGTTCACGACCTTGGAGCCGAAGAAAGTGTCACCATCATTGAGCGTGGGTTCATAGATTATTACAGTTGCTCCCTTTGCCTTGATTCTCTTCATGACACCTTGTATCGATGATTGTCTGAAATTATCGGAGCCAGATTTCATGGTAAGTCGATATACTCCGATAATACATTGCCTTTCCTGTTCCTTGGAGTAATCACCACGATTATAGTAGTCATAGTAGCCAGCCATATGCAGGACCTGATCTGCTATGAAATCTTTTCTTGTCCTATTGGATTCTACTATGGCAGTGATCATGTTCTGAGGAACATCATTGAAGTTAGCCAATAACTGCTTTGTGTCTTTAGGAAGACAGTAGCCACCGTATCCAAAAGATGGGTTATTGTAGTGTGTCCCGATTCTTGGATCCAGGCATACTCCGTCGATGATCTCTTTTGTATTTAATCCCTTTGTCTCTGCATAAGTGTCCAGCTCATTGAAGTATGAGACACGGAGAGCAAGGTATGTGTTTGCAAATAGCTTTACTGCCTCCGCTTCTGTAAAGCCCATGAATAGGGTAGGGATGTCTTCTTTGATGGCTCCTTCCTTTAAGAGGGAGGCAAAGACATGGGCTTTCTCTTCTGTGGATTTATCACAAGAGACAATTATTCTTGAAGGAAAAAGATTATCGTACAAGGCCTTTGACTCTCTTAGGAACTCCGGGCTGAAGATAATGTTTTCCGTCCTGTACTTCTTTCTCACTGATTCTGTGTATCCCACAGGAATGGTGGACTTGATGACGATGGTTGCTTTGCTGTTTATCCTCAGCACAGACTCAATGACGCTCTCAACAGCAGAGCAATCAAAGAAGTTCTTCTTTGAGTCATAATTGGTGGGAGCGGCAATGATTACAAAGTCTGCGTCTTTGTAGGCTGAAGGGCCATCCAAAGTTGCAGTGAGGTCCAAGACTTTTTCTTTGAAGTATTTCTCAATGTATTCATCCTGGATTGGAGAAACACGCTTATTTATCATATCGACTTTTTTAGGAAGGATATCAACAGCTGTAACGTGGTTATACTGGGAAAGGAGTGTCGCCATAGATAAGCCGACATATCCTGTTCCTGCTATGGCGATGTTGTACTTTGGATGAGGCGTTCTCTTGAAAGACAGGGCCTCTTCTATAAACAAGTCTGTCACCTCAAAGCCCAGTGTTTCTCCCAGTCTCTCCAACTGATCAATAGCCGGCATATACTCTCTGTTCTCGATACGCCCTATCATTACTCTGTTGATTCTTGTCCTCTCTGCCAGTTCTGACTGAGTCAGTCCCAATGCCTTTCTCTTTGAGAGAATAGTATTGATCATCTTCTCTTGAGATAGCTTTTTCATTAGTCCCCCTAGAATGATGAAACTATTAATTACATCAATAGATTCATCAAGCTCCATCCTCCTTATCATTCATCGGGACTAAAGTCAATTGAAGAGAATGGAAGGAAGGTGATAATTCCACTATTAATTACATTTTGACGGGTTGTCAACAAAAAGGAATAAGAAGAAAGCAATAAGTGTTAAGTCTTCGTGTTGGCTAAAGATAATACTGACTCACGGAGGCATTCATTACAATAGTTATGACAATGACACATTAATTTTGTATTATGTGTTGTGTAAAAGTCGATAATAAGGTGGTGATAATGTCCGATAAAGAGATAATAAAAGAATTATTAAACACGTCACTTGATGGGACAATTACTGTAGAACGGGTGACGAATGCCGGGGTGCATCGTAGTGTTTTACAAAAACTTGTAGAGAGTGGAGATATTTACCGTTTTGGAAGAGGACTATATGTACTCCCCAATGCGTGGAAAGATGAATTTTATTTGTTGCAACGTAAATATGGACGTGGAATTTATTCCCATGATACCGCATTATATTTGCTTGGTTATTCTAGTAATTACTGAGGCGTGGATAATATAGAAGATACAGAATCTTAAGAAAAGACTAAGAATAATCTTTAATCTGTTACATGTTGTATTTTACAGTTAATATGATTACAGAGGATGGAATGGATGAGAAATAAGTTGCTTCCTGTTGGAATAGATGATTTTAATAAACTACGCAAAGAGAACTTTTATTACGTAGACAAAACATGTCTAATACGGGATTTACTTAACAACTGGGGGGAAGTAAACCTTTTCACACGCCCTCGTCGTTTTGGAAAAACTCTAAATATGAGCATGCTCAAGTATTTTTTTGAGATAGGCACAGACAAATCTCTTTTTGAAGGCCTAGTTATCTCAAAAGAAACAGCTCTATGTGAAGAATATATGGGAAAGTATCCTGTCATCTTTATTTCCCTTAAAGGTGTTGATGGATTATGTTTTCAGGATGCATATGGGGCACTCAGAAAAACTATAAGGAGTGAAGTATCTCGATTTAGAATACTGTTAGATTCTTTAGTCATCTCAGAAGATGATAGAGATTTTTTGGAGCGTATTCTACATGAAGATGATTCTTATGCTGATGTTTGTGATAGTCTAAGAATGCTTTCCTATTTGCTTAATCTTTATTATGGGAAAAAAGTCATCCTTCTAATTGATGAATATGATGTTCCTTTGGACAAGGCCTACAAGCATGGATACTACAAAGAGATGGTCTCGCTATTGCGCTCTCTCTTTGGTCAGGCGTTGAAGACCAATAATTCGTTGTTTTTCGCAGTGCTCACAGGATGCCTACGAGTCTCTAAGGAGAGTATATTCACTGGACTCAATAACCTGAAAGTCCTCTCCATCACCGACACAAGGTTTGATGAGGGATTCGGCTTTACAGAGACTGAAGTTAAGACACTGTTCAGCGTCTACAATATCGAGAATCGCCTAAGTGAGGCTAAAGAGTGGTATGATGGCTACCGCTTTGGTGATAAGGACGTCTACTGCCCTTGGGATGTCATTAATTATGTGGACCTCATTTCCTCCAACTCCAAGGCAAGGCCTGAGGCTTTCTGGATAAACAGCAGCGGTAACGACCTTGTTAAGAGATTTATAGACAAGGCGGACAGAAACACAAGGGCGGATATAGAGCACCTTATTGCGGGTGAGTCCATAGAGAGGAAAGTGAGGCTGGACCTTACATATGACGAATTGGATTCCACAATAGACAATCTCTGGAGCGTGCTCTTTACAACTGGCTATTTGACACAGAAGGGGATAAGAGATGACGGCACATATAGTCTCGTAATACCCAACAGAGAGGTGAGGGAAGTGTTCGTTCTTTATATCCAAGAGTGGTTCAAGGAGAAGATAGTAGAGGACAAAAAGCCCATGTCAAAGCTTTGTCGCTCTCTTCTTGATGGGGATTATGAGGGGGTGGAGAGAGGGCTCAACACTGTTCTCAACCAGATGATAAGCGTCCTTGACACTAAGGCAAGGGAAGGGGAGAAGGAGAACTTCTACCATGGACTACTGCTGGGGCTTCTAAGGAGCCAGGAGGATTGGCTGATTGTTTCAAATAGAGAGTCGGGGGATGGGTATCCTGACATCATCGTAGAGCCCGACGATATAGATAAGGGCATCATCATTGAAGTCAAGTATTCTCCAAGATTTGATGGTCTTGAGGGTGCTGCAGATAAGGCCATAAGACAAATACGAGAGAAGCGATATAGCGAGAAGTTATATAACGAAGGAAAAAGGGATATCCTTATTTATGGCATAGCATTCTCCCGTAAGAGATGCAAAGTCGTTTCTGAGAAACTTTGATTGTCTATTCTCTCTGTGGCACTAATCAGTACCACAGATTAATGACTCTATATGTTGTAGAACTTCTTATACCACTCGGCAAAGGCTCTGAGTCCATCTCGGAGAGAAGTGGATGGCTTGAAGCCAAAGTCGCGTTCTAGATCTGAAGTGTCGGTAAATGTAATAGGAGCATCTCCAGGCTGCATAGGAACAAGTTCCTTATGTGAATCAAAATCGTAGTCTTCTGGAAGGACTCCAGCTCTTACCAGCTCCTCAGAGAGTATCTGGACAAAGTCCAGGAGGTTCTCTGGTTTATTGTTTCCTATGTTATAGACTGCATATGGTGGAATAGGAAGGCCGTCGTCTCCATTTCTTTTCTCCGGGGCTTTGTTCATTACAAGCTTTATTCCTTTTACTATGTCACATACATATGTGAAGTCACGTTTGCAGTTTCCATAGTTAAATATCTTGATAGTCTCTCCCTTGATAAGCTTATTGGTGAAACTAAAGTATGCCATGTCAGGTCTACCTGCAGGGCTATAGACAGTAAAGAATCTTAGTCCTGTGGATGGGATGTTATAGAGCTTGGAATAAGCATGGGCAAAGAGCTCGTTGCTCTTCTTTGTTGCTGCATAAAGAGACACAGGGTTGTCTACCTTGTCATCTGTTGAGTAGGGGACTTTCTTATTGGAGCCATATACAGAAAAGGAGGAGGCATATACATATAAAACCCGAGATAGATTCCATCCTTTTAAGGTGGAATGTGAATCGGGTTAACCTTGGTTCATGATGTATTTCTTAAGACGCTCAGCGCATACATTGCCAGCTGATGAGCAGAAGTAGCCTCTTGTCCAGAGATGGTGTTCTTTCCAATAGAACTTTCTGAGATAGCTGTAATACGATTTCCACATATCATATGTAGAGGTCTGCTTCAAGGAATGAACTATGTCCGCAATACAGTCAGTCGGCGTTGTTGAAATGAAAAAGTGCACATGGTCTTCATCCGCTTCCATGTATTCTATCTTCCATCTGCTCTGAATGTTCTCTGCCCTCCTGAATGACATGAACAGGTCATCCTTTATCGGAGACAGGATTTTCCTTCTGTATTTGTTTGATTATCCAAACAAAAAATAAATCCAAACCAGATGGAAGGATTTCCATTATATCACAACAAGTGCAAAAGTTATACACAGAAGCTAGCCAAGGCACTTCAATGTAGTGTCGAAAGACAGCCCAAGAAACGCTGCCACTTCCGTGTGCCTCTTCTTCCTGTTGTGTATCGAGACGTCCTTACCGTTGTCTGTAAGCTTCAGGAACTTCATGAATGAGACCAGCTTCCTCCTAGTCATCTTAAGCTTCTTGGCATCCTTCATTATCCTTGAATCTATTCTTCCCGCAAGGAGCATTACGAAGGAAACACCCTGCATAAGCGCCCAGTCGTCTATGTTCAGAGCCTCGAAGTCTATCCCGTTCTTGAGCCTGTCGTAATATGTCTCTATGGACCATCTGTTTTTGTAGTGGCAATATATCTCTCCTGCTCCCTTCCCCTTGAGGTTGGTCTCAAGAAGAATCACCCCGTATTTCTTCCTCTGCCTCTCATACTCCTCCATCGAGTATCCCTCCTCACCCTTCTCGAGGTTGTCCAGGTAAATGTATGAAAGCCTCTCGGCTTCAGTGGTGTTCTTGAAGTATATGAACCTGCCTCCATCACTTTCATATTCCCTGTACTCGACTACATCGTTCTTCCCGTTCCTGTGGTAGATGAAGGAAGCGTTCCTTCCCCTTGTGGACTTGGAGAACTCCTTGTACTCCTTCCTGTTCTCTGATACAGGGACTATATAGCTTCCTCCGTTCTCTTCTATGTAATCCATGTTCTCCCTGGAGAAGAAGCCCATGTCCACAAGTATGAGCTTGTTCCTTACAGAGCCTAGTGTTGAGACGAAGTCTATGAACACGCTCTTGTCCAATGAATATCCCGGGAACACCCTTGTAGAGACAGGCTCGCCGGTATCAACGTCAAGAGCAACCATGAGGTTCATATATTCGCTTTTTATGGACTTGGTCTTGAAGCCTGCTGAAACAAGGTCGTTCTCCTTGCTTTTGCCGGGAATTGCATGGCCGTCAATTGCAACAGCTTCTGCATTCCCGAAGCACCTCCTCTGGAAATCCTTTGCCTTTTCGGTCCTTCCTATGAGTTCGAGAAGAGAGCTTGCCCTCCTGTAGCTGAACTTGAGTGCAGGGTAGTCCCTTGCGATAAGGGATCGCTCGTATATGTCTTCGGCGTCCTTGAGGCCTACATATCCCTTTACAGAAAATATAATCGCCA
>JALFYG010000126.1 GCA_022784805.1 Spirochaetales bacterium | reverse complement strand
CAAGCGTAGGCTTGGTTCCATTTATCCACTCCTTCGGCTGCTTCATGTCCCGTCGTGACTATGACCAGCTCTTCATCTCCCTTGGTTATACTCACCAGAGAGCAATATGTATCGGATCAGACCCTGGTATTACCGCTCAGTATAACGGTGGTACACATATGCCTTTCGAAGACATCGCCCTTATGAGACAGATTCCTTCCTTCGTTATCATCGAACCAAGTGACGCCCAGTCTCTTTATGACCTTACTTGGCAGGCTTATAAGTCCGGACAGAATGCTTATATAAGAACACCGAGAAAGGGAATCAACTTCCGTTACTCTGTAGACGACGAAATCACACTTGGAAAAGGAATCGAACTTAGGGATGGAAAGGACGTGGCCATCATTGCAACTGGAATCGTAATGGTTGACGAAGCAATGAAGGCTGCAGATATCCTTAAGGAGAAGGGTATTGAGGCTACAGTCGTGGATCTTCATACCATCCGCCCATTGGATACAGAACTTATTGAGAAAGTCGCAGCAAGAACAGGTAAGGTTCTTGTCTGTGAGAACGGAAGATACGCTGGTGGAGTGGGTGAGATGATAGCTATGCACCTATCTACAGTACTCCCGACAAAGATGAGCTTCCTGAACGTTGGTGAGAGATATGGAGAGGTTGGAAACCTTTCATATCTCAAGGAGGCTTTCGGCTTTACAGCAGAAAACATCGTCAATAAGGTTTTGGGACTATTAGCGTGAAAGTAGTATTGGAGACGATTCCTGTTTGGGATGCCTTTAAAGAAGAGACAGAGTGCCCGGTCTGTGCATTGATGGAAGAAGCAGAGAAAGATGGTATTTCCTACTATCTTTCCTCTGCCATCATGACACCGGAAGTAAGGGTGGAGACCAATGACAAAGGTTTCTGCCCCTATCATTTTATTCTACTTTCCAAGGAAGGGAAGCCTCAGAGCCTTGCTCTTGTAATGGACACTTATTACGAAAAGAACAAGGAGACTTTCTCTCCATACTTCAAGGCAATCGCTTCTTCATCTAACCCTAGAAAAACATTGAAGGGAGTAGATGGACTAAAGAAGGCTGCAAAAGAAAGAGAAAAAGGTTGTCTTATTTGTAAGAGGATGGAAGAGAGACTTGAAAGATATCTCTTTACCATCGCATCCCTTTATTCCTCGGATAAAGAGTTCAAAGACTTCTTTGTCTCCTCAAAAGGCCTTTGCCTTCATCACTCTATTCTTCTTGGTGAAATGGCAGGAGAAGCACTTAAGGGAGACGAGCTGGAAGCCTTTATAAAGGATCTCTTCTCTCTTCTGGAAAGAAACTTGGACAGAGTCCAGAAAGATGACTGGTGGATGACTCAGAAGTATAAGAGTGAGAATAAAGACAAGCCTTGGAATGGAGCGGAAGATGCTCATAAGAGGGCGGTTGAGAAGCTAGTCGGAAAAGTAAGGGTGATAGATCCTGCAGAGGGAAAATAAGATAATTGATAAATCTGATAAAATGAAGATTTCTACAGTTTTAGATTAGCAATACGTGACTGTGTTTAGATTTAGGCATTTTATTTACATTTAATTCATCTGACTATATTCTTTTAAGTGGAGGATATGAATGGGGACCTATATTAATCCGGGATTTGGAAATCTTGTAGTCGATAGAAGAGAAGAAAACTACATCGACAAATCCATGATGATAAAAGAACTAAATAGTTATATAGGAAAACAAGATCCATTTATCTGTGTGGCTCGTCCCCGCCGTTTCGGTAAGACCATGTCCGCCAATATGATAGCTGCCTATTATTCTAAGGGTTGTGATTCTCATGAAGTATTTGAAGGGCTCAAAATAACAGAAGAATCTTCTTTTGAAGAACACATCAACAATTATAATGTCATCAAATTTGATTGTGCCAATATGTCAGGAAGAAGACGCAATGGTATGTCAACTGTAGAGACAATTGAATACTATATCCTCTCTGACTTCAGAGAAGAGTTTCCAGATTTGAGCTTCCCTGAAGGGTGTGACATTACCCAAGCTATTCAGATTGTATACCAGAAGAAACATGAACGCTTTGTCATAATTATGGACGAGTATGACTTTCTTGTCAGAGAAGAGAATGATAAAGAACTTGAATCATATCTAACGTTTCTCAACGTCCTTTTCAAAGATGACACCATTAAAAACGCGATTGCACTGAGTTACATAACAGGTATCCTTCCAATAATCAGAGACTCTTTCCAATCAAAGTTAAATAACTTCAAGGAATTCACCATGGTGAATGCAAAACAGCTTGCTCCTTATATGGGATTCACAAGGGAAGATACAGAGTATCTTGCCAAAAAGAATGGCATGGATATGGAAGAGTTTGAGAGATGGTACGACGGTTACTGTTTAAATGGAATAGAACTTTATTCTCCCAAATCAGTGATTGAAGCAATCGAAAACAGAAAATGTGGAAACTACTGGACACAGACAGGTGCTTATGACGCCGTCAGTGACTATATCGATATGAATATTGATGGATTGAGAGATGATGTTGTGCTGATGCTTTCAGGGGAAAATATTCCTGTGACGGTGAGTACATACAGAAATACTATTTCCGGTTTTACTCAGAAAGATGAGGTGTTTGCATATCTCATTCACCTTGGATATCTTGCTTATGATGAGGAAACTGCGACATGTCGTATTCCGAATAATGAAATCAAGTCAGAAATAGGATGGGTTATAGGTTCCTGTAGTAGATATAAGAACGAGTATGAGATTGTAAAACTTTCAAAGAGACTTCTTGATGCAACTATAGATATGGACGAAGAAAGTGTTGCCACGGCACTCTCAAAAAGTCATGAACTTATGACAAGTAATATGTCTTACAACAACGAACAGAGTCTACAGAGTGCCATTATGTTTGCATATTTCTATGCATACAACTCCTATACGATAATACCAGAGATGCCTGCAGGAAAAGGATATGCAGACGTTGTAATGATTCCATATGTTCCCAATAAGCCAGCTTTGTTAATCGAACTTAAGAAGGATAAAACGAAAGGTGGTGCAATAGAACAGATAAAGGAGAAGAATTACCCTTCGGTTTTAGATAAGTACAGGGGAAACATCATTATTGCTGGCATAAACTATGACAGTAATACCAAAGAACATAGCGCAATAATAGAGAGAGCCTAAAGACGGTTCGACTTTAAATGGCTCTCTTTCAAAACTTGTATTTAAGCTTCTGTTTCAGGCCCTTTTGATTTTGGTGTCTTTTTCTTTCTCTTTTTGATCTTCTTGATATCCAGCATCAACTGGTCTTCCTGATCTTCTTTGCCTATGATACAGCGTTTGAGAAGCATCTCACTGAAATCTGTTTTGTTGATATGGAGATACTCCAGATATTCTTTTTCAAATCTGTAGACAAGAATATAGTCTTTGTCTTCAAGCATAGAGAAAGCCAGAGTAAGAGTGGGCTTCTCGTTTGTATGAAACTTCTGAGCCTTGTCTTTCTCTGCTT
Source organism: Spirochaetales bacterium (assembly GCA_022784805.1). Lineage (GTDB taxonomy): Bacteria > Spirochaetota > Spirochaetia > Sphaerochaetales > Sphaerochaetaceae > Ornithospirochaeta. The sequence goes on along the minus strand of JALFYG010000126.1, from coordinate 4,306 downwards.
TCGTCAAATAAGTGGATGACCAGAAGACAGAGAGAGGTATCAAATCTCCATTCTTTACAAGGATATCTGTTCCTTGGATATCAATGTCGATGGAGTAAGAAGCAGGAAAGAATCGTGACATTATCATAGCAATCCTGTGACTCTGGGTAGATTTTTTCCTGTGATCATTGTCATCACCATACTTGGAGAAATACTCAAGCATGGTGTCTCTGAATGATGAAAATACCTCTATCTTCTCTATAGAACTAGCCATTCTTTTACTCTTCGTCGTCCTCAAAGCGTACTACGATATCCATTTCGCTTACTTTGGAGATTGTCTGGAATATAGAGCAGGTTTCAGATGTCTTCTTTACCAAGTGCTCGAACTCTTCCTTGTCGGAAATATTCTTTGCAACGATTTCCAATGAAGTATGTTCGAGGGTAGTTGGATTGGTTGTTCTCTTTACTCCTCTGGCTGTAATTGTGATTTCACCCCAGGTGCCCTTTCTTTCGTAATCTGCAAGAGTGTAATAGAAGCAGCCTGTGAGAGCTCCCATCAAATATTCGTAAGGACCTGATTCCTCTCTAAATTCGTGTGTTTCACCGAGAGGAGTTGTAAAGAACTCCTTTTCGCCAGTAAATGTGCCTATTGCTTTTCTTTCCATATCCTGATTATCGCTTTCAATTATGTTTTTGGCTAGATATATAAAGGAAGAAGGGGCAGCGCCCCTTCAGTCCCTTTATTTTGTTGTTCTCTTCTTTTCGTCTATCAAGAGGCCAAGCTCTTCAAGCTGCTTATCTTCAACCCAGTTAGGAGAGTTGTCCATTGGAGAAGAAGCTGCAGTTCCCTTCGGGAATGCAATTACTTCCTTAATGGAGCTCTGACCGGCTAGAATCATACAGAGTCTGTCGATGCCCGGTGCGATTCCTCCGTGTGGTGGTGGAGAGAACTTGAAGGCATCAAGAAGGAATCCGAACTTCTGCTGAGCGACATCATCTGGGATGTTACAGATTCTGAAGATTCTCTTCTGGAGCTCGATGTCATGGATTCTTATTGAGCCGGAAGCAAGTTCATAGCCGTTGAGAACCAAGTCATAAAGGTCACCCTTTACTGAACCTGGATCTGACTCGAGAGTATCAAGATACTCTACCTGAGGCATACTGAACATGTGGTGTGCTGCTTCCCAGTGTCCTTCGTCCTCGTTGTACTCGAAGAGTGGGAAGTCGATGATCCAGCAGAAAGCAAAGCCAGGCTGTATAAGATCGAGGTCAGCAGCCACCTGTCTTCTGATGGCATCCATACTGGTACAGCACTTCTTCCAGTTGTCGAGAGCCACCATAAGGATCATGTCGCCATCCTTGGCCGTTGTTTCCTCAAGGACGAGACTCTCTTTTCCAGCAAAGTACTTTGAGACACCGCCTGTAAGAGTACCGTTGTCCACCTTCATCCAGCAAAGGCTCTTTGCGCCATAAATCTTTGCAGCATCCTCGAGGGATGTGATGTACTTTCTTGTAAAGTCATGGCCCGCTGTCTTAGGTGCGACAATGTACTTGATATAGCCTTTGTTCAGGAGAGTCTCTTGGAAAAGACCGAATGAGGACTCTGAAGCAAATGGAGCGGCATCATGAATCTCCAGACCATATCTCAAGTCTGGCTTATCACAACCATAAGTATTCATGGCATCCTGATAAGTGAGTCTCTTGAAGTGAGCTGGGAGATCGACATTCATTACATCTTTGAAGACATAGTTGAACATATCTTCCATCAGGGCAAGAACGTCGTCACGCTTTACAAAGCTCATCTCGATGTCAAGCTGAGTGAACTCAAGCTGTCTGTCGCCTCTTGGGTCCTCGTCACGATAACATCTTGCAATCTGGAAATACTTATCAAAGCCAGAAACCATAAGGATCTGCTTATAAAGCTGAGGTGACTGTGGGAGAGCGAAGAACTTACCAGGGTAAATACGTGATGGAACAAGGAAGTCTCTTGCGCCTTCTGGTGTGCTTCTGATGAGAGTAGGAGTCTCGATTTCATAGAAATCTGTCTTATAGAAATACTCTCTGATAGATCTTACGACTTCGTGGCGAAGTTTGATTCTATCCTGCATTCCCTTACATCTGAGATCAAGGAATCTGTATTTAAGTCTCAGGTCTTCTCTTGCACTATTCTCATCTTCAATCATAAATGGCAGGACTGCACACTGAGAGAGAATCTGAATATCTTCAGCCTTGACTTCAATCTCTCCTGTTGCCATATCGCCATTAATCATAGAATCAGGTCTTCTTCTGACAATTCCCTTTACTGCAATGCAGTATTCAAGCTTAAGTTCCTGTGCCTTCTTCTGAAGGAGCGGGGAAGCGTCGTCGTCCACGACTACCTGTGTCTGACCATATCTGTCGCGGAGGTTAATGAAATGGATGGCGCCATGGTTTCTGTCGCTATGAACCCATCCGTTTAGAATGACACTCTTACCTTCATCGGCTGCTCTGAGAGCGCCGCAGGTGACTGTCCTCTGCATGAAAGCTTCTTCCATAAAAAATTCTCCTTGGAGTATGGAAATATTATCACTCATTCCCCTTTATGGCTACAAGCGAGGGGATAACTTCAATATTCAAAGAAATGGATGCAATTATGCGGGTTTACACTTCTTGGATATGAAAAAACTTGACGAATCTATACGGGGGGGGGTATAACTTTCTTAGATTAAAGGGGAAATCGTCACTTTGTTTTCTTTAGTACTTTCCCAACCAGTTAGACTATATCACGCATTTCCAGATTCTGTGGCACAGGGCTTATCAGTTTGAGCACCGGATTTGACTGATGCTTTGGGCTTGTTTTTGCTTCCCTTGGGACGTCTCGGTTTTCTCTTGGGTTCTTCCGGTTCCTTTGGTATAAGACCCAGCTCCTGAAGGATTGTTTCATGTGATGGATTCATTTTTATCAGATGCCAGTCTTCCCCGTCGAACCGTACCTTCTTGGCACGTGTGAGCACTGCCATGACTGACTTGTAGGTCCGGTCATTCAGGAGGTTTGCCCTGTCAAATGCCTTTATGAGCCTGAAAGTGAGAAGAGTGGACAGAAAGTCGCAGAACTCGCTTCCAAGAACAGAATAGTCATCCTGTACCCGGGTTTCATCAAACTCACAGGCTGACTTGTAGAACCTCATGACCACTTCAATTTCCCATCGTTTCTCATACGCCTTATATGCAGTCTCCGCAGGAAGGTCAAGATCGCATTCCAGCACTATTGTACCGAATGTCCTCTGTTTTTCCCTCAGGGCCTCAAGGCTGTAGGTGTTGTTCTTCCTTGCCCTCCTTAACCATTCATGCTCCTCCTTTGATGCCTTATGACTGTCCCTGAAGGAATAAAGCCACTTGTCCTTTCCGGTGCACTTCTCCTTACGGAAGGTTACCCCTTCATACCCGGGAAGGAGGAGCGTGAAATCCAGCAGGCCGTGTGTTTCAATGAGCTTTGAGTTCCGTTTGATGGGATTCAGGTAATGAAGATCAGGATTTGCACTGAAATGGTCATGTGCCGCAGCTTCAGGAAAACCCTTGTCCGCCACTATTATTCCTTTCGTTATCCCGTTCTCAGATATGAATGAGCTGTAGGATGTGGCGTCGAGCATGTTGCCGGGGAAACATTTGGAACATACGGGTTCCATCTCCTCAAGGTCAAAGGCATACAGTACCGAAATGTCCCTTGTACCCTTTGTCCTTGCCTTACGCGAGAAGTCCGAAAGGGAATTGACCTTTGATTCATCACTCTTCAGCGTGCCGTCAACAAGCAGGTGGTGATCCATGGATACCGCTGCGGTGCGGTTCCTCATGAAACGGACGATGCAGGAGTATGCCTTGCCGAGATCGTTAAGGAATGTGGATACGGTATTTTTTGACAGTGAGACACCGGGATGGAGTTCAGAGAGGAAACACGTCTCATATGCTTCCTTCAGTTCATAATTCTTAATGCCGGGATTGCAGACACGCAGGGCCGCGATGCAGTAAAGCTTCATTGCATCATCCCTGCCGTAAACCGCAGTCAGTTCCTGAATGACATCCTGAAAGAGCCGGTCACAGAGCACGACGTCAGCCCAGTCCTTCAGATCCACCGGCAGGGCCGAAACACTCTCAGGTGCGGTGCTGTCAATCGGTATGTATCTGCCGTCAACGATATGGCCTATCGTAGGTCCGTTCACAGGCAGGTGTCGTCCGTCAACGTTCCTGCATCCTATGCGCTGGCGGACGGCGTACAGATTCCTGTCCTTTCCATAGGCAATGACAATGGTATTCTTAGGTCTGGGGACAGACAGTATCTCCTGTGGTATCG
>JALFYG010000121.1 GCA_022784805.1 Spirochaetales bacterium | reverse complement strand
CTCAGAGCTAACCAGAATGTAACAGGTCTCGCCCTTACAATTTTCGGTACTGGTGTTGCAAAGTTTGCAGGTGAGTATATGAGACACCTTGTAGGTGGATTCGTTACACTCTCCAACCCTCTTAAGGAAGCATTCTCATTTGTTCCGTTCCCACAGTTCATGAGAAACATTCCATTTGTCGGGCCAGTTCTCTTCTCCCAGCCATTCTTCTTCTATCTGGCAATTATTCTTGCTATCGCAATGCATCTATTCTTCCAGAAGACTAAGACAGGTCTCTATCTCAGATCAGTAGGAGAGTCTCCTGTTACAGCTGACGCCGCTGGTATCAACATGACAAAATATCGTTATGTTGCAACTATCATCGGTGGTGGTATCTCAGCAGTCGGTGGTATGGTTTACGTCATGACCACAGGTGGTTGTACATGGAACGAAGCATCCCTCGGAGGAATCGGTTGGCTTGCAGTTGCACTTGTCATCTTCTGTATGTGGAGACCTCTCAACGCAATCTGGGGTGCCATCCTCTTCGGAGCACTTAAGATTATGTATCTCAGAGTCCTTCTCCCATTCTTCCCGACAGAGCTCTACAAGATGCTTCCATACGTCGTTACATTGATCGTTCTGGTTGTTACAAGTATGCGTAATTCTCGTGACAAGCAGCCACCAGCAGCTCTCGGTCTCAACTACTTCAGAGAAGACCGTTAAGGAAAAATAATGTTCTTTCCCGCACCATCCTTGGTGGTGCGGAAGAGGTATAACATTATTTTAGTAACCCATTAAAATAAAAGACGATAATTGTGTAAAAAATCACTTTACACACCTTTCTTAGAGAAAGTATTATCATTATATGCTACTTCAGCCGAAAGGCAGAAAATAGGAGAAAACAATGAAAAAGACACTTGCTATCGCACTCGTACTTCTCATGTGCTTCTCAGTATTCGCTCAGGGATCCAGTGAAGCTCCAGCAGAGAAGAAAGCAACAAAAATCGGTTTCGTAGTAATCGGAAGTGAGAACGACCAGGGCTACACCTATAACTTCATGAACGGAATGAACGCAGCTATGGCTAAGCTCAAGGCTGACGGATATGATGTCGAACTTTCTGTTAAGAGAGAAATCGGTGAAGACGCTGGTTGTGTCGACGCTAACCTCGCTCTTGCAGCTGAAGGATGCGAGATCATCTTCAATAACTCTTACGGCTTCGAGCAGTATATGCAGCAGGCAGCTGACGAGTTCCCAAACGTACAGTTCGTTTCTCTCACAAACTGTGGATCACAGGTTGACGGAAGAGACAATACTTACAACGCATTCGCAGCTATCTACGAAGGCAGATACATCGCTGGTGTCGCAGCTGGTATGAAGCTCCAGCAGCTCATCGACGAAGGAAAGATTAAGCCAGAAGGCGCTGTCATCGGTTATGTTGGCGCATTCTCATTCGCAGAAGTTGTTTCTGGTATGACAGCTTACTACCTCGGCGCAAGAAGCGTATGTCCAAGCGCAACAATGCTTGTTCAGTTCGTAGGATCATGGTCTGACCCAACTCTTGAAGCAGAAGCAGCTAAGGCTCTCATCGACAAGGGCGCTGTCATGATCAGCCAGCACTCTGACAACACAACTCCAGCTACAACAGCTCAGGAAAGAGGCGTATTCCACACAGGTTATAACAATGATATGACTGGTGTTGCTCCAAAGGCATCCCTCCTCTCTTGTAGAATTGACTGGACAAACTACTTCTACACATTCGTAGCTAACTACATCAACGGTGTTGAGAACCCATCTGACTACTGTGGTGAAATGGCTAGAGGCGAAGTCGTCGTAACAGAGCTCAACACAGCTATCGCAGCTCCTGGAACACAGGAAGCTATGGATAAGGCTGCTGCAGCTATCGCTGACGGTTCTCTCCAGGTATTCGACATTTCTAAATTCACAATCGGTGGAGCTACACCTACAAACGAAATGATGTATGATAGCTTCGCAGCCGTTCAGGGCAACGCTACATATGATGGCTACTTCCATGAATCATCTCTTCAGTCTGCTCCTTACTTCGTTGGACAGATTGATGGTATCACATGGCTCAACGCAGCTTTCTAATCTCAACATTATGAGAAGTAAAGGCACGGCTTCGGTCGTGCCTTTTCTTATGCCTCAAGAGATTCGAAAGTGTCACTAAGGTGTGTTTTTTGTCAGTTTTGTGAAGGTAATTAAGAGAGTATTTGTCATTTGAAACCAAAGTGTTGTCCGAGAAAAAAAGTGAGTTTAGATTACTATTGGAGGCGAAGAAAATGATTAAAGAATCAGCTTTAAGAAAATTTGCTTTAGTTTTTGGTATCCTTTGTACCATTAGTTTTATTGTATGTTTGGCATTTGCTGTTACTCTCCCACGTTCAGCTGTATATAACACTATCTATGGAACAGTAAGGGCAACTCGCGCAGGTTCCTTTGATGTAAACTTCCTTGCACCAATTATTATTCTCTTGATGGGAGCATATGTTGGATTCTCTATGTTTGTTTGTATCAAAAGTGATAATAAAAAAGCTCCTAAGAAAGCAAAGGAGTGTAAGAAGGAAGAGGAAGAGCCTGAAATCAGTATTCTTTCAGAGCCAAAAGAAGAAGAGAGTGGTGTTTAAGCCACTCTCCATCTCAAATCCCGGGAAACCGGGTTTTTTATTTGATGACTCTGAGTATAAAACCTTTAAGGTATTGGCTCTCAGGAAATGACAGACGCTGAGGATGATCTGAGCCTTGGGAGAGAGTCTCAAGAACCTGTACCTCGACTCCTGCGTCTGCTGCGGCCCAGCTGAGGGTCAAGAGGAAGTTCTCTCTTGTCATGGCGCCTGAACATGAGAAGGTGGCAATGATTCCACCATTCTTTATCTTAAGCATTGCAACTCTATTCAGGTCCTTGTAAGCCCTTGTGGCGTTCTCTAGCTTTCCCTTTGTCTGGGCAAGCTTTGGAGGATCAAGAATAATTACATCATACTTGTTCTCTTCTATTCCTCTTACATACTCAAAGCAGTCATAGGCTTCAATTTCAACCTTGTCCCTTGAGCCCTCAGGAAGAGTTCCTTTGTTCTCATTAAGGTGTATCTGATACAATAGGTGTCTGAGAGCAGATTCTGATGAATCCACGGCCTTTACACTCTTTGCTCCTGCTCTAAGGGCGTGAAGAGTAAAGCCTCCGGTATAAGAACATACATCCAGTACATCTTTGTCTTTCACATACTTCTCTATGGCCTTTCTATTGTCTCTCTGGTCACAGTAGAACCCAGACTTCTGTCCCTTGCCAGGGGCTGCTTCATACCATAGTCCGTTTTCAAGGAAAAGAGTGTTCTTTAAATCATCTTTGGATAGACTGACTTCCTTTCCATCTATAAAGTATCTTACTTTGTCTGACAAGCCTTCGGAGGATGAATAGAATGGGTCTGTAGTGACCTGTATTCTCTCTGGTGATAACAGGGAAGTGAGAGTAGAGACTATTACAGATAGGAAATGATCAGCAAAACGAGATGAGATGATGATTCTTATCTCTCTTCCATAACAATCTGCTGCTACTCCTGGAATGAAGTCAGCCTCCCCATGGATAAGACGGAAACAGGTTGTGTCAGGAGAAGAGAAGAAATCCTTACGTCTTAATACCGACTCCCTTACAAGTCTCTTCACAAAAGAATCATCAGTGTCTTCATCTGGATCCCAAGAAAGAAGGTGAAGAATAATGTGGGACTTCTCATCATACCATCCCTTTGCGATAAACTCGCCTTCGCTATTATATACATTTGCCCAATCTGCAGTAGTGAATGAAGGGACTACTTTGTCTACAGCTCCTGAGAATACCCAAGGATGGTGTTTCTCAAGCTGTTTCTCTTTTCCCTTGCCAATTTTTATCGAGTACATTAAATCCTCCAAATTGAGGATAGATGATTAATCATTTCGGTACAAGTTCCCTTTCCATATCTACTTTTATATAATTGGAGCTATGGCTGAAAAACTTGTTGTTTTTGATTTGGATGGAACACTATTGGACACTCTTGAAGATATAAGGAGCGCAGTAAACTACGCTCTCTCTGCTTGGAGTGTACCTAAAGTTGAGAAGAATGAAATGAGGGAATATGTAGGGCATGGATTGAGAAATGCTATCTTTACAGCTCTCAATGAGAGTGGATGTACTGTTCCTCAGGAAGACTTACCCTTGATGGTTGAGTTGATGATGTCCGCATACAGGAATCATCCTTCAGACCATACAACGCCATATAACGGCGTTGTAGAGATGTTGGAGACTCTCTTTGAGAGGGGATACAGGGTCGGAGTTATATCAAATAAAAGCGATGAGCTGGTGAAGAGAATAATCAAGGATGTACTTCCTTCCTTTAAATTCGATTTTGTAATCGGTCAATGTGATAAGTATCCATTGAAGCCAGATCCAGAGAGCCTCTTGAGTATGATGAATGAGTTCTCTGCTGATAAGAACTCTACTCTTTATATCGGGGACAGCGAAGTGGATTATGAAACAGCAAAGAACGCCGAAGTAACGAGTGTAATCGTCAACTATGGCTTCAGGACAAAGGAAGAACTGGAAAGGAATGGAATCATAGAGAGCGTCTCTGATGTTTCTTCTCTAATGAGACGAATAGACGAGTTCTTCTCTCTATAAGAGCAACTTACGTTTTTTATAAAAGGGTGTCTTTGTGTTTTCCAAGGCACCCTAATATATTCATCTTTGTTTTGCTTCTTTCAGTAAGTCGATTGCCATTTCAAGAGAAAGAGTATGTTAACCGAGAAAGAGGATGTTGAGCTTTTTTGCATTGGCATTTTTTATATTTCCTTGCTGAATTCAACTGTATAGAAATGCCAGTATCTATAGAGATACCCGATCCAATATAGAGTTTCTACATCATAAACTATCCCTTCTTTTGAGAAGGCCTCAGGGTATTCATCCTGCATTCGCTCCAGTATGTATTCTTTTCCTGCCTAATGCATGAAGTTAAACTCACTATCCACGTCTCTGGCAACCTTTGATCTCATGAAGGTCTTGATGAATCTTTCGCTGTCATAACCTAAGTTTCCACTCATTTCAAAAAGGGAAGCCTGCATTCTGGAAAGGGAGCTTCTTAAATATGTATCCATCATTTATATCCTTTTAATTGTATATTATGAAAATAATATACTATAAAATGAATAAAAACCATATCTGAATTGATCTGCAGTTTAAAAAGACTTTCCCAGACTTTAGCTCTTAGTGTTACTCGATTTAACGTTGATTTACATTGTCTTACACTTTCTATCAAAGTGTCATATTTTATGTTTATCTATCTATAATTGAAGAAGTTAAGCATATTATATCAAAACACTAAATTAATATATCCATTCAAAATAAAGGAAAAACGTGTTTATAAGGTGTATGGAGAAAGTGATTCCTTTGATTATATATGGATACACGGTAGGGATGTTTTCAGATGTGTACCTCTCATCGCTTTTTTTGTTTTTCGTACCGTTACTGTGGTCTGTATATAAGAAAAAGGAAGAGCTTTCCCTCTTTCTCCTCACTTTTATTACTGTTCTCTTTGTTCTTTTCTCCATAATCCCTTGCAAATCATCTTCTTTGAATGAAAAAACAGTAATAGTGGGGGGAAAGGTTATTTCTATTCCTTCCTATAGAGGTAACGAAAACCGAGGATACAATATATCAATAACATCTTATTCAGACGGAGAGGGGAACTGGTATAGTGGGAAAGGAAAGCTATATGTAATCTCAGATTTCGGAGGAGAGGATCTTGGAGATAAAGTAATATTGAAAGGAACCATGATGGATGGTTTCTTTCTTGCCTCTTCTTCAATCATAGAAGAAAGAAGTGAACTGGGGAGGGGAAGGAGAAGGTTCCTGTCCTTGTTTTCCAGAAGTCTCGAAAGAGGAAGTGTAGGGAATCTGACATCACTCTTAATAACAGGATCAAGCCTAGATGGAGGGAAGGAGATACAGGAAGCAAGCAGGGCCTTGGGCTTGAGCCACTTGTTTGCCCTTTCAGGAATGCATCTTTCGTTTATTTATCTGGCAGTTGGAAAGCCTATAGAAAAGGTGCTAGGTAAGAAGCAAGGCAAAGTGCTGACTCTGATGATTATCTTTCTCTTTGTTTATATAAATGGCTTCAGACCATCCTTATTAAGAGCTTTTATATTAATGATCCTCGCTCCATATTTTGGTGTTGGATATGCCCATGTTTTATCACTATGGGGGATGATGAAGATGGTCCCGGGAATAGTGACAGACTATGGGGCTGCATTAAGTTTCACAGCTCTATCAGGAATATTACTTGCTACAAGTGACACAAAAGGCAACAAGGCAGTATTTATGACAACACTTGGAGCGTTATCTGCAACTGTGCCATTCTCTCTAACACTCTTTTCTTCTTGGACACTTAGTTCCCTAATTCTATCCATCCCGGGAGGAATAATGATAGAACTCTTATTTTTCATGATAGTAATAAACATCTTTATTCCTAAATTAGACTATTTAATCTCGATTATATATGATTCAATAATCAAACTTCCTTCTATTCTGCCTACACTCACTCAATATGACTTAAGGCTCTATTGGCCATTATTGTTCATTACTCTTTTACTTATATTCCTTAACAAGGCTTTTCCTTTTATAGAGAGGTGGATTATTATCAAAGTATGTGGAATCTCAACTATGACAGCCCAAAGGAAATCGAACGAGTATTAAATGAGAAAGGCCTAGCCATGTCCAAGAAGTTTGGACAAAACTTCCTTATTTCTCCGGAAGGGAGAAAGAGGCTCATAGATCTAATGGAGCTGGAAAGTGGGATGAGGGTCTGGGAGATTGGCCCGGGACTAGGTGCCATCACACATATGCTCTTACAAAAAGAGGTTCAGCTTACTTCCTTTGAAATAGACCACGGATTTGCTTCCCTTTTAAGAGACGTGGCCTTCAATGATGAAGAGAACTTCACTCTTGTAGAGGGAGACGCCTTGAAGACTCTTTTTAAAAAGAGACTTCTGCCACTACCAGAGAGAATAGTTGGAAACCTTCCTTATAACGTTGGCTCAGTGATGATAGGTAAGCTTATTGAAGAGTCATATCTTCCACCTCTAATGGTCTTTACTCTTCAGAGGGAAGTTGTTGACAGAATGACCAGTAAGCCAGGCGAGGATGATTACTCTTCTTTCTCTGTCCTTACTCAGATCGATTATGAGAATAAGCTTTCCTTGAAGCTTCCTAAGGGATGCTTCTGGCCTCAGCCTAATGTTGAGAGTGCTGTCGTGGTAATGAAAAAAAGGGAGACACCTTTGATTTCAGAAGACCTGAGACCAACCTTTATTCCTCTTGTCCGCGACTTATTCCAGCAGAGAAGAAAGACAGTCAGGAATAACCTGAACTCCTCCGAGTACGGTAACCTTGGAAAAGAAAAGGTCGAGGAGATTATTTCCCTCTCAGGCCTCCAGGGAAATGAGAGGGCCGAGGCACTAAAGTGGGAAGAACTCATTAAGCTTGCTGAAAGCGCCAGGAAGGTAAAGGAATCACAATAAATCCAGTTTTCTTTTCCATATAAGATACCCTTCCTCTAATGCTCCATAGAGGGCAAAAAGAGATATAAGTGGTATGGAAAGGAAAGAAGAAACAAAAGTAAGAGTCAAAGGAAAGAGAAAAAGAAGAAGTCCTGTAAGCTTATTTACTTTTGTGTGAAGCATTATTAGTTTCTTCTCTCTATATAGACCAACAATAATATTAGTCACTCTCAGAATAAAGATAGATGCAATAATCAGAATGGAAGGAAGTGTCAGACTAAGAAATGGCCAGATAGTGATGAAAGCAATGGCAGAGAATAATATGTCCCCAATACTATCAAGCATAGATCCTAGTTTTGATACCGTATGAGTCTTACGGGCAATGATTCCATCCAATATGTCAGATAAACCAAGGGCCAAGTATAAAGAATAGTAAGAGGGAGATAGAGGAGTGAGAAGCAAAAGGAAAGGAGAGAATACTATGCGTAGAATTGTAATAAAGTTTGCCATATCCATCTCCTCTGGCTTTTAGATTAATCGAAAGACAAAAAATGGGCCACTTAGAGTGACCCAGGATCAAGAAAGAATCTCTTATACAAGCTTTCCCATCTGATTCTTTGCACAAGAAGCAGCGTTTGATTCATCTGTATCGATGTGCATAGCAAGAGCATAGGAGTTGCTGACTCTGATGACTGTGTCGCCATAGATAGTCTTTCTTCCGTTTTCGTTTTCAATAAGGACAGAAACAAGGTCGCCATTCTTTACACCCATTTCAGCAGCATCGCTTTCTGTCATGTGGATATGTCTCTTGGCAACGATAACGCCTTCCTCAAGTTCAACTTCACCCATTGGGCCGACAAGCTTACATCCAGCGCTTCCCTTTGTATCACCAGATTCTCTGATAGGTGCATTGAGACCGATGGAACGAGCATCTGTAGCACTGAGCTCAACCTGATTGAGCTTTCTGCATGGTCCGAGAATAGAGACGTTAGCAATCTCCTTCTTTGGTCCTACAACTGTTACTCTTTCATTTGATGCAAACTGTCCTGGCTGTGAAAGCTCCTTCTTGACAGTAAGCTGATATCCTTCTCCAAAAAGCTTCTCAAGTGTCTCCTGTGTTACATGGACATGTCTTGCACTTGTTTCTACCAAAAATTCTTTTGCCATTGGATTGTTCCTCCGTAATAAATATGTCTTTATTATCCGACAATTTCTTCTTAAGCACAACACAGACATTCGAATTGACACTATAAGCAAAACTAAATTATCTCTATTTGTTGCTCACTTTAGCCTAAAAGAATTATTCTTTATATATGAAGATTGGAGTCTATGGTCTAGGAAGATTCGGTTCCTTTTGGGCAGAGAGCCTCGCAGGAACCTCAAATGAAGTAATTGCATATTCAAGAAGTAAGCATACTCCTCCCAAGGGAGTAAGGCTGGCAGATGAGGAAGAAGTATTGACTTCCGATCTGCTTTTCTACTCTGTAGCGATATCATCCTTTGAAGATGTATTAAAGAGCACCGGTAAAAGAATCGGCGAAAACACCATAGCCATGGATACTTGTTCAGTCAAGAAATATCCAATGGAATGGATGATGAAAAACATTCCTGAGAACGTTTACTCCATCGGCACCCACCCTATGTTTGGTCCTGACAGTGGAAAGAATGGACTCTTGGGACTCCCTGTGGTCATGTGCCCCGTAAAAGAAAAGGATGAGAGATATGAGAAAGTAAAGGATCTCTTTCTTTCCATGGGCCTTAAGGTCATAGAGATGACTGCTGATGAACATGACAGGGGCGCAGCTTTCTCCCAGGGTGTAACACACTTTATCGGAAGAGTTCTCAAAGAGATGGATTTAGAGGAGAAAGAAATAGCAACAAAGGGTTATATCTCCCTATTGGAAATAGTGGAGCAGACCTGTCATGACCCACTCCAGCTCTTTTATGACCTCCAGCGCTACAATCCATACACCAGAGACATGCGTCATAGCTTAAGGCTGGCTCTGGAGAATGTGGGCTACAGACTGGAGAATGGAGAAAAGGCATGAGGGTTTATGTCTACACTCTTGGTTGCCGCCTCAATCAATGTGAAAGCGAAGCCGTAGCCGACAGTTTCTCAAAGAGTGGCTTTGATGTCATAAAAGACTATGAAAAAGCAGAGATCATTGTGGTCAACACCTGCACTGTCACAAGTAAGGCAGAGCAGAAAGCAAGAAGAATGATCAGACTCTTCTCTGAGAGAGCAGAGGTTGTGATCGCAACAGGGTGCTACGCTGAAGTCAACAGAAAGGAAGTTGAGAGCTTGGGAGACAATGTGGTAATCTTCTCCCTTGCAGAGAAAGCCTCTATCCTGACACTACCTGACCATATTGAGAGAA
>JALFYG010000118.1 GCA_022784805.1 Spirochaetales bacterium | reverse complement strand
ATGTGAAGTACGAAGACTACTCTATGGTAGTTAAGGCAAGAGTGAGAAAAACAGAGATAAATAGATACAAAGAGTGGATTGAGGAATAACAAAGGGCCCGATCGGGCCCTTGTTATGAGGTTACACTCTCTTAGAAGTTGTAGAGTCCACCGAGGATTCCATAACCTGTGAAACCAACGCTGAAGGAATCGCTGAAGCCAAGCTTAGCACCGAGACCAACCTTCAAGAATACAGTTACAGGAACCTTTGGGAATGTGTACTCAGCACCTACACCCCAGAGTGCGCCAAGGTTGATGCCATCTTTAACGATGAGCTTAGCCAATGGACCTGTTGTGAAGGAAATGTACTGAGGAGCCTTCAAGGAGCCACTTACAACGTTCCAATTATAGAAGTTATAGAAAGCGCCACAATCAACTGCAAAAGCATTGCCACTGAGGAAATCCAAAGACAAGTCGCCCTGGAGATCAAACTTTCCCATGCCATACTTAACTACGAGAGAGAGATCAGTACCAATACCAGCACCAACAGAAACTTCACTCTTCTTTGATGTTCCATTTGTGGATGCAGCGAAGAGACCTGTAACAGCTAAAGCAAAAACCAAAACAATTGCAATAACTTTCTTGTTCATTTTTTCTCCTTTAGGATCAGTTCCCAATCCGGAAACATCCTATGGAAAGAGAATAACAGAAATCGAGAATTTGTTAATTATCTTAAGAGTAAAAAAACATAAATTCGTACATTTTTTTCTATCTTATCTTTCATAGCTGGATATTCCCTCTAAGGTAATCGATAGTTTTTCTTAATTCGTCTATAATACTCTCGGAGGATACAATGGCCACCCTTTACTGTCTGACAAATGAAGAAATAAAAGAATACCTTGTCCTGGAGAAGGATTTCCAAGCTAAGATCGTCTACTCTTTCCTAAACAAGGGAGTGACAGACTTTTCTCTTATGACAAGTCTCCCGAAAGCTATAAGGGAAAGAATATCAAAGGATCATCCTTCCGCACTCTCTTCCAAGGTCATCAGAAGAAGCGAGTCTGACTCAGCATTGAAGTTGGCGGTGGAATTGGAAGACGGAGCCATTGTAGAGTGCGTCAGGCTATCTGACGGAAACGGAAGATATACTGCCTGCCTATCAAGCCAGGTAGGCTGCGCCATGGGATGTGCCTTCTGCCGTACAGGCACCATGGGGCTTTTGAGAAACCTAAAGGCTGGTGAGATTGTAGAGGAACTTATTCATCTGGAGAAGGAAGGCGAGCACATCACTCATATAGTATTCATGGGTATGGGAGAGCCACTTGCCAACTTTACTGAGGTAATGAAGGCCATCACTTACATCCATAGGGAAGACGGAATAAACATCTCATACAGAAGGATCACCATCTCCACCTGTGGTCTTGTTCCAGGCATAAAGAGACTAGCTGAGTTACATCTTCCTGTACGCCTTGCGGTGTCATTGGTGGCTGCAAACGATGATGTCAGAAGTTCTGTGATGCCTGTAAACACAAGATTCCCTCTCTCTGAGCTAAAGAAGGCTTTGATCTTATTCCAGCATAGAAATGAGAAAAGAATCACCCTTGAGTACTGTATGCTGGGTGGAATAAACACAACGGAAAAGGCAGCAAAATCTCTTGCCAAGTTCTGTAAGGGCTTGGAAGTATTGGTTAATCTCATCCCTTGGAATCCTGTTGATGTCCTTCCTTTCTCATCTCCAAGCGACGCAGAGGTAAGGAAATTCACTTCAACTCTCAAGTCTCTGAACATTAATTATAGTATCAGAAGAGAAAAGGGAAGAAGCGCAGATGCAGCCTGCGGCCAGCTGGCTTCCGAGACAATGGGAAAGAAGGAATAAGGGCCTGAAAAGGATAACAAAACATCGAAAATGTAACCTTATAGGTTAATATTATTAAGTTTTTGTCGCTTAAAAAGTTAACAGACAAAAAACTTCTACATGTCTATACTTTTGCTATGGACCTTAAGAAGATCATTGGGATAAATATCATTCGCATCCGTCATGTGCAAAATTTAACTCAGACAGCGCTTGCAGATAAGATTAATCTGTCGAGAAAACAGTTATGTAGAATCGAGAGAGGTGAGACTTATCCTTCAGAGCATACTCTGCAGCAAATAGCAGATGGACTTGGTGTTCCTGTCAAAGAACTCTTCACAGATCCTGAAAGCCCAAAGGATTATGACATATATACCCATAGCCAGAGAGCTTTGGAAAAGCTCCTGCCTACCATCAGCAGAATGTTGGCTGATGAAATTCTGGACGACATAATCCATAGTAAAGGTGAGGACAATCCCCTTTAAGGATACTTTATATCATGCACACTTTTGATGACAAAAAATGAAGGCCTCGATACTTAAACCGAAGCCCTCATTTTTTATTAGTTTCAATTAGTGCTCGAGAACAGCCTTGATTCTTCTGACACCAGCACTGGAAGACTGCTCTTTGACGATTCTGAAGTGTCCAAGCTGACCTGTGTGCTCAACGTGTGGTCCACCACATACTTCTTTTGAGAAATCTCCAATGGAGTATACCTTGACCATTTCACCGTACTTTGCATCGAACTGAGCTGCTGCTCCGAGGTTCTTTGCTTCATCCAGACTCATTGTCTCGCAGACAACAGGGAGGTCCTTGGCAATCTCTTCGTTGACAATATCTTCAACCTGCTTCAACTCTTCCTTTGTAAGAGCCTGAGGATGGTTAAAGTCGAATCTCAGACGCTCAGCTGTGATGTTGGAACCAAGCTGCTTAACATAGCCACCCAAGACGACAGAAAGAGCCTTGTGCAACAGGTGAGTTGCTGTGTGGAGAGCAGTGGTTGCTTCACTATGGTCAGCCAAGCCCCC
>JALFYG010000262.1 GCA_022784805.1 Spirochaetales bacterium | reverse complement strand
ATAACCATTAAGGAAGTTCCGTTAGAAGCAGTTATAGAAGATGTACTGAGAATACCTTTGGAACTTATGACGGTAACAGGCTATGAAAAGGGGATTGCAGGACATGAGGTTGTGGCAATCTTCGATAATATCAAGGTGCTAAAGCCAACAGGAAATGCACAGTATCAAGGCTTTCAGATTTTGATGAGTGGGAAAGGCTGTCGCAACTATGAGAATTTTTTACAACTCAATGAGGAAACATGGTTTGACTTCTTAAACAGAGTTTGCCAGTATCATATCAATGTTCCTCGGATTGATTTGGCGATCGACGACAGAAAACCGTATTTGAGTATTCCCGATTTGATTGTACGGACAAAAGAGGGATTACTTTCTTCAAAGTTACGGGAGATAGATTTTCACGACTCGGGAGAACTGAAAGAGGAAGTGTTTCAGAGTAAGGGTGGCAGTCTTTATCTTGGCAGTTCAGCCAGTAATTTGAGATTGGTATTTTATGAAAAGGGATATGAACAGAATAAAAAGTATGGAACAGAATTAGATGAAAATTGGAATAGATATGAATTAAGATTTCGGCAGGAAATGGCAGTAAGTGTAGTACAGGAATTATTGAGATATAGAGATGTGGCAGGACTGGCAATGGAAGTATTGAACAGCAAAATACGATTTTTAGAAAAGCCGACAGAGAGCATGACAACACGAAAAAGGCTTTATCCAACCTATCAAGCATGGGCGGAACTGATGAAAGATATAGACAAGGTTAAACTTACCATGCAACCACAGAAGAAAAGTTTACAAAAGGTGTGGGAATGGTTGGAAAAGTATGTTGCCCCGTCTTTGAAACTGTTTGCAGAGGTTGGGAAGATAGAGCAGAGAGATTATATAGGTAATCTTGTAGCAAATGGAGAAATGAATATCACACAGAAACAGTTGTATGATGATTACATAAAAGCAAGAAAATTACAGGAAAGGAGATAATCGTATAGAAAAAGCATTATTGAATTTAAAGGAAGTAAGCGAGTATCTTGGAATTGGGGAAACAAAGACAAGAGAACTCTTGAAAAGCAGAAACTGTCCGTTTTCCATGAAGATTGGGTATCGGTGGTATGCGAACAGAAGATTATTAGACACATGGCTAGAGCAACAAGCAAAAAGTTATTGAAGTTCTGATTGAAAAGGAGGCGAACTTATAGTAGTATATGGTTAAAATCACAGAAGTTCCCTTTTTATTTATCAAGATATTTGATTGATAGAAAGGGTAGAGATTATGGGTAAAGATTTAAAAGGAAAAGAATTAGGAACAGGTTTGCGTCAAAGAAAGGACGGTAGATACGAAGCAAGAGCAAAGATAAACGGAATAGACATTAACTTGTATGATAATGATTTGAAGAAATTAAAAATATTGTTTGAAAAGGCAAAAGAAGAAGCAAGAAATAATATTGATATGAAACGTCAGAAAATAACGCTGAATGAATGGTTTGAGGAATGGTTTGCAAATTATAAAATTCCTAATATCAAGGAAACAAGCGTGTTCCCTATGCGTAGCAAATATTATAATACGTTTGGAAAAGCAATAGGGAATATGAAAGTGACGGATATACGGAACTTAGATATTCAGCGTGTTATTAACGATATGAATAAGCAGGGGAGAGCGTCTTCCAGTATGCGAGATGCTTTAGGCAGAGTTCGGGAGTGTTTGGAGTCTGCAAAGAATAATCGTATTATAGACATCAATCCATGTTTTGAAATCAATGTACCTTGGGAAAATAAAACAGCAGAAAGACGGTTCTTATCAATGGCAGAGCAAACAAGATTTTTGCAGGAAGTAGAGCATAACTGGTATAAAGAAATGTTTTACATTATGTTTCTGACAGGTATGCGAATTGGAGAAGTTGGTGGTTTGAAATGGGAAGATATAGACTGGAATAAGAAATGTATTAACATTCAAAGGTCTTTATCCTGTCAATATGAAAATGGAGTAAAGACTATGCGACTAACAAAGCCTAAAACACATAATTCATACAGAAGTATTCCGTTTATGGCAGAAACAGAAGAAATTCTATTATCTCAAAAAGAAAAACAGAACAGACAGAAAAAAGCCTATGGAAATCGTTGGCGTTCAAGTGGAGAATTTGATAATTTGGTGTTTACTACTTCTTTAGGAAGTCCAGTTATTCGGAATGTAGCAGAAAAAGAAATTAAGAAAGTAGTAAAAGCAATCAATTTTCAAGAAGCAATAGAAGCGGTAAAGGAAAAAAGAGAGCCGATAGAATTTAAAGACCTTTATCCTCATGCAATCCGACATACATTTTGTAGTAGGTGTTTTGAAAAAGGAATGGACGCTAAAGTGGTTCAAATGCTTATGGGACATCAGCATTACAGTACAACGATTGACATATACACTCATGTGACAGAAACAAAATTTGAAGAAGAAATAGCAAAGTTTGGCAGTGTGAGTGAAAAACAGAAAGTTCAGAAAAATAAAAACTCTACCCAGTGTGCACAAATGAGTACCCAACATAGCAAAATAAGAGAAAATTGCTTTCAATGGGAATGAAAAGTTTCTACCCAAAGGGAAATTGGGTAAAATGGAAGAGCAGAATTAAGTAAAGCGTAGAAAGCCTTATAAAATGGGCATTTGAGAAAACAGTAAGGAAAAGTTGGCAAAGCAGATGGGAAACTAAGCGAAGTTTGCAATTAAATTAAGGTTAAAATTGAGACTATGAAATTTTCTCTGTAAATTCTAAAATGAAGATGTGAAGTAAGGTCTTCTATGGTAAAATTTTATATCATAGGAGGCCTTAAATTATGGCAAACAGAAAAAAAGAAATCTACAAACCAAAACCAATGACAGA
>JALFYG010000229.1 GCA_022784805.1 Spirochaetales bacterium | reverse complement strand
GGAAAGATAACCAGCGCTCCTGCGGAACACAGGAGTACAAAGGTGGAGAGAATGTCAGACTTCTCAGCATTCAATAATGCTGAAAGCAGTTCTCAACGAAGCCTGGAAGCTGGCACCCTTTAGGGTGGCGGTAGTTCACATGTGAAAACCTTTGATTTGTTCTCTATTCCATTTCGAACAATCCATAATTGTCTTGGAGATAAGGAGTAGGAAGTTTTTAACGAATCGAGCGCTTTGTTCTCTTTATCTTTTTTGACAAGGGATTCCTGATACTTACTATATGCTTTATCTAACACATCCAAGTTGTATTCAATAAAGTATCCTATGTCATAGTCATCGATCTCTGTATAAAGAAATGCTTTTTCGTAGAGAGGTTTATATTCATAGATGATTTTTGAAATAGCTAAATACTCTATAAGTGAGTATCCCTGTTTCAACATGTACCAATAAAAGAGGGCACGAGCTGTCCTACCATTGCCATCCACAAAGGGGTGAAGAAAAGAAATAAGAAAATGAAGGATGATAGCCTTGATGATGGGATGAATGAAAAGGTCATCATCTTTATTGATAAAGTCACATATTTTGGAAATGAACTCCTTGATACTCTTTGATGAAGGAGGTATATGGACAATTTCAGAACTTAATTCGTCCATAACGACACATCATAAATATCGTAATTCAAGAAAATAGGGAAAAAATCTTAGAATTTCCCTATTTTTCCGTATTTAAGAATGTTATAGCCCATAGAGGACGGATTTTCCTTGATAGTATTCTTATTATCTTTTGAAATAGTTTTTCTCCAATATAGGAGGATCAAGAGAGAGAGGGGTCTCTCTTCCTTTGTCCACGATGATAGTATAGATAAGTTTCTCTCCGTAGAGCTTCAAGAGATCTGTGGAAGCAGACTTAATGACAGTATCATAGCGCCCTATAAGGGAGATGATTCTCCTAGTATCTTCCAGTGTGTAGATTCTCATGGCTTTTCGATATAAATCTTTCTCTCTTCCACCCACACCTACGTTTCTCTTTGCTCCGGGGCGAGTTGGATAAGGTGAGACAAAGGTGACACTGTCGAAGATTTCCTTTTCACTCTTTCTCTCATCTCTCATTACAATACATGCCTCAAGTCTTCTGAAAGAGGTTGCCAAGACAGAGAGGGCGGGGATGAAATCCCTCTGGTCATTAAGAAGGATTGACTCCACAGAAAGGAGTGCCTTCTCAAGGTTTCCTTCCCCTATGGCCCTGAAGAGAGAGTAGCCGTTTTCACCCTTGGTTCTGACACTATATGCTTCGATTGTTTCAAGGGTGATGGTGTTGTTCTCTGTCTTCTGAATCTTCAAGAAGTTGGTGATGGAGCCCACCAAATTCTTCATTTCCTGGGTGTTGTTATCTACAGTGGAAAGAATCTCATCGATGGCGTCTTCTGTTATTCTGTAGCCTTCTTTTGAAGAAAATTCTCTTATCCAGCGTCTTTTTTCGTTATCGAACATCTCCCAGAAGATAATGGTGTTCTCTTTTCCAGCTAGAGTCGAAAGGCTCTTTGGAAGGTTCACACTTGATGTCTCAGTGGAGGCAACGATCAGTGTGCAGTCATCCTGTGGATTGGAGCCGAAGTCATCCAGGGCTGCAAAAGTTTCATCTGTCTTTTTGACGTTCTCGAAGTGCTTCAGGACAACAAAACGATAGGAAGAAAAGAGAGAGCTTTGTGAAAGAGCTGATGATATTCCGCCTCCGTCTTCATCTCCTCCGAAGAAAACATAGTCTTCAAAGTCAGGATAGAGAGCACGGACTTTGTCTTTCTCTTTCTTTATAAATTCAGTTTTTTCTCCCTCTTCCGGTCCTAGAAGCAAAAATACAGCCACTAATATTTCCTCCGTATCTCTTTGAGGATACCACAAATCACTATCTTTTGGCTCCTGGTGATACCCATGCTGTCGTTCTCGGGCCAAAGTTCCATGAGAGTCTTACGTTTTCTGAGTCGTCTCAGCTCCATTTTCCCGTCTCCTCCCTCTGGATATCCTAGGACAATATCTCCATCCTTTGCGTCATTTTCTTTATCCAAGATGGCAATGTCTCCAGGAAGGATCCCTCCTTCCTTCATGGACCAAGATGAGACAACAAAAGCAAAAGTGGAGGGGGAGGAGAGGTTGGATGGAATATAGAGAACATCCAAGCTTCCGTTTTCCAGGGTTTTTTTGTCAGGTTCAGAGGAGAATAAGGGAACAGGGACGTTTGTCAAATCTTTCCTTGTTTCCTCGGGTAGGACACTGGATCTTGCGTCTTTGCTGTTTCTTTCAATAAGTCCCTTTTTCTCCATACTCAAGAGGGCATAGTGGACAGCGGCAGGAGAGACATTAAAATGCTCTGCAATCTCTCTTAAGCTTGGGGAAAACCCATGCTCAGAGATAAAGGATGAGATATAGATAAGCATCTCCTGCTGTTTCTTGGTGGGGCCTTTCATGATTTTATGTTACGGCTCTAGAAAAGTTGGTTCAACCAGAATCATTTCTCCAATAGGCTTTCTATATCACAGCCAATAACGAGAGCAAGTTTATATAAAGTCTCGACGCTGGCTTTGTTGATATCTTTGTATCGCTCTTCATACATTTGTATTGATCTCAAGCTTACTCCGGATTCTTCAGCAAGTTTCTTCTGTGAGTATCCTAATGAGGTTCTTTTCCTCTTCAGTACTGTTTCAGGGAAGCAATCTTTTACTCTTGAATCCATCATTTCGCTAAATTTCGTTATATCCGCCTCATGTAGTGGATAAAACATTCTCTCTAATTCTTCATAGGAGACAGCATTGAATATGTCGTTAAAACTTCTATTTGAATACCATTGATAATAAGCAAGAGTCCATCCCACCCAATATTCCTTAGGATAAGGTGGGGCGATCTTCTCTTCAATGTATTCATATTTTCCTGTGGCTTCTTCGATTATACTTAATGCAATCTCTATTCCACTTTTTCCGGAGATATAGAATATATTTCCTTTTTCTATTCCTTTGCTGTATGAAGAGGCAACAAAATATGAAGCGAAGACACTTCCTTCGAGGCCATAGGTGTTGATTGCATAGTCGAAGGCTTCTCCAAGTCTTTTTTGTACACGGTCAACATATATTTCTTGGTATGCGTGGATCATTGTTTTTTATGCCTCCTCTGATAATATCTTGTATATATAGACCTTTATCTTCCTCTTCCAAGACTTTGAGATATAATTCATTTGCTTCTTTATCCCTCTTTTTTCGTTTTTCAAAATATCTTTCATCCGTCCGCTCATATCCTTCAAAGTGGAGACAGGAGAAAGCATAAGGTGATTTGATTACAATCTGTTCACCTAGATTTCCTAGTTTCATGGCATGAGATAATTGGTCCACAGTTATGGAGTTGTTCAGAAAAGCAGCTGCATACTCATAATAGGAGTCATCTGCTCGATAGCCGGTGATTACATCGTAGGCATTTACATTAACGCTGAAATTATCAGATAAGTATTGTTTTGTCCTTCTAACATTTGGTGCCTTTATTGTAAAGAGACGGTGTTCGATTAAAACAGTGATCCAATTCAAAATTGTATATTGAGAACTGTTGAGATTTAATACTCTTAAGTACTCAGCATCCAGTGTATATTGGTTAACGAATCCCCCGCTTGGATATGGAAGAGACCATTCTCTGGCTAAATCTATATTCTCTGTGCAATAAAAAC
>JALFYG010000223.1 GCA_022784805.1 Spirochaetales bacterium | reverse complement strand
ATCGACCTAGGTGGCGTCAAGATAAAGGTGATCAATGCCTTTGGTCATACTCCAGGAAGTGTGGTCTTCCTGGATGAGAAGCATAAGGCATTGTTTGCAGGAGATGCCGTAGGCTCAGGAAGCGGGGCATGGCTATGGCTTCCCGGCTCTTATAATACATCCCTCTATAGAGATTCCCTTATAGAATTATCCAAGAGCCTTGAGCACTATAATGACTACAGATTCCTTCCTGGGTACAGGAAACAGGGAACAGAAAGGGAGGATATGAGAGTGATGGTTGATGATATGATACATTTCTCTCAATATATGCTCCAGGGTAAGGCTGAGAGTGAGAACACTCAGAGAATCGGCCCTTTTGTAGTTGATACCTACTCTTATGGGAACGCTGTGATGATGCAGCGTAAGTCGAAGATAAAATGAAAACAATAGGCGGTAGTTTTATTTTCTTTTCCATATAAAAGGAGGATATTTGTTTTATAAAAGGGATATGAATACTGTTAAGATTAATATAAGGTTGCACAAAATAAAGGTTTGAATCATACTTTCCAAGTAACGGTATACATTATACTTGTCTGTCAGGGGGAGAAAGATAGAATGGAAAAAGAGATGGATTCCTGTATTGGTTTATCATCTACTGATGAGTATTATAATATTATAGATACCTTTAGTCGTTTATCTCTTTCTTTTTCCATATAGAATAATTACAGGTCAGGCTAATGCTTGTCCTGTTTTTTATTGGTCCATAGCCTACACGTTGTTGTACTCTGCTTTTGTGGAACAATAGGGTATAGGTGAAAAAGAGTAAGCAATTTGCCACCTTATGGGGGTAGGGGGAGGTATTATCCTGAGTATTACTCATATGTGGAAAAAGAAAAATGGACCAAGGGTTTTGTTTCTAATTGTTGGACAAAAAATGTAAGCGTTATGGATATTGATTATTTGCGTTATTGCTACAAATGTAGCAGTTCCAAATTTGTGTACAAATGAAAATGAAAAAATAATTTATTGGTTTGAAAGATAAAGGGAGGTTCATATGAAAGGAATTATTCTAGCTGGGGGAGCTGGAACAAGGCTCTATCCTTTGACAATGGTAACAAGCAAGCAGCTATTACCAGTGTATGATAAGCCTATGATCTATTATCCTCTGTCAACATTAATGTTGGCAGGCATCAAGGATATACTGATCATATCCACACCGACAGATACTCCAAGATTTGAATCCCTCTTGGGAGATGGTTCTCAGTTTGGTGTAAACCTCTCCTATAAAATCCAGCCTTCTCCTGATGGCTTGGCTCAGGCCTTTATTCTTGGGGAGGAATTTCTCAATGGCGAAGCAGGAGCCATGGTTCTTGGAGATAATATCTTCTATGGAAATGGGTTCAGCAAGATATTGAAAGCTGCAGTCGAAGACGCTGAGGTGAATGGAAGAGCTACGGTATTCGGCTACTATGTCCCGGATCCTGAAAGATTCGGTGTAGTTTCCTTTGACGAGAACGGAAAGGCTACTAGTATTGAAGAAAAGCCAAAGAACCCTAAATCCAACTATGCAGTTACAGGGCTTTACTTCTATCCGAGAGGCGTGGACAAGAAGGCGAAAGAAGTTAAACCATCTGCTCGCGGAGAGCTGGAGATCACGACTCTGAATGAGATGTACTTGAATGATGGAAGACTGGATGTTCAGCTCCTGGGACGTGGCTTTGCTTGGCTTGATACAGGAACTATGGATTCTCTGGTAGAAGCGGCAGACTTCGTTCAGATGGTTGAGAAGAGACAGGGCATAAAGATTTCTGCTCCTGAAGAGATTGCATTCCGTTACGGTTGGATTGATAAAGATAAGTTACTTGAGTCTGCTGAGAGATATGGCAAATCTCCATATGGCCAGCACTTGAAGGCTGTTGCGGAAGGAAAGGTCAGAGGATAATGAAGGCAATTGAAACAAAAATTCGAGGTGTCCTTATCATTGAAACCGATGTATTCGGTGATAATAGAGGATATTTCACGGAAACATATAATAAACCGAAGTATGAAGCTTTAGGCATCACTACTGAGTTTGTCCAGGACAATATGAGTTTCTCTGCCCAGAAGGGTACATTGAGAGGTCTTCACTGGCAGAATCCTCCATATGCTCAGGCAAAGATTGTTTCCTGCACCAAAGGTGCTGTGATCGATGTTGCCGTCGATATAAGAAAAGGTAGTCCTACATTCGGTCAGTGGGTGTCTGTTGAACTATCTGCGGAAAACCACAGACAGTTCTTCATCCCGAGAGGATTTGCCCACGGCTTCCTGACTCTTACTGATGATGTGGAGTTCAGATACAAGTGCGACAACGTCTACAACAAGCCATCAGAGGGCGGTATGAAATATGATTCACCGGAAGTAGCTGTGGATTGGGGAGCATTATTGAACGGAATTGAGCCTGTGTTGTCTGAGAAGGACAAGATTGGGCCAACACTTGCCGATTCAGACAACCAGTTTGTATATGGTGAGAATTGCTGAGAGGGGAGAAAAGAAATGAAGACTATTTTGGTAACTGGTGGTACTGGATTTATTGGTAACTGCTTCTGTAAGCTTTTGCTTTCTGAAAGACCTGAATATAGAGTAATCAATGTGGATGTCTGCACATATGCTGCTAATCCATCTACTATTGAGGGTGAACTTAAGAATCCTAACTATAAGTTCTATAAGACTGACATCAGGGATAGGGAAGCAATTGATAAGATTTTTGAAGAGGAGAAGCCGGATATTGTGGTCAACTTTGCTGCAGAAAGCCATGTAGACCGCTCTATTACCAATCCTGGCATCTTCCTTGAAACCAACATCATGGGCACAGCTGTTCTGATGGATGCCTGCAGGAAGTATGGTATTGAAAGATACCATCAGGTTTCTACTGATGAAGTTTATGGTGATCTTCCTTTGGACAGACCAGATTTGTTCTTCACAGAAGAGACCCCGATACATACTTCTTCTCCATATTCTACTTCCAAAGCTTCAGCAGATTTGCTGGTCCTGGCATACCACAGAACATATGGCTTACCTGTTACCATTAGCCGTTGCTCCAACAACTATGGCCCATACCAGTTCCCTGAGAAGCTGATTCCTCTAATGATTCATAATACCATCCACGACAAGTCACTTCCTGTTTACGGAGAGGGTTTGAATGTTAGAGATTGGCTCTATGTTAAGGATCATTGCTATGGAATCCTTGCTGTCTTGGAAAAGGGCAAGGTCGGAGAGGTGTATAACCTCGGTGGCCACAATGAGAAGGCCAATATCGAGATCGTAAAGATTATCCTTGAGAAACTTGGAAAACCTGAGAGCCTTATCACACATGTTGCTGATCGACATGGCCATGACCAGAGATATGCAATTGATCCAGAAAAGGCTATGAGAGAGCTTGGATGGGCTCCGACTACCATGTTCAAGGATGGCATTGTTCTTACAATCGACTGGTATATGTCCGAAGAGGGAAGAAAATGGACGGAGGAATGCACTTCCGGCGAGTATCTCAAGTGGATTGAGAAGAACTACAAGGAGAGAACCTGATGAAGTTCTTTGTAACTGGCGTAAATGGCCAATTAGGCCATGATGTCATGAATGAGCTATATAAAAGAGGACATGAAGGTGTTGGTTCAGACCTTGCTGAAGCTTATGCCGGTGTAGCTGATGGTTCTCCTGTTACATCGATGCCCTATGTCGGACTGGATATTACGGATAAAGATGCTGTGATGAAAACCATCACAGAGATAAAGCCTGATGCCGTCATCCACTGTGCCGCTTGGACTGCTGTGGACATGGCAGAAGATGATGACAAGGTTGACGCAGTAAGGAGAGTAAATGCAGGTGGTACGCAGAATATCGCGGATGCCTGCAAGGCTATCGACTCTAAAATGCTCTATCTCTCCACAGATTACGTATTCGATGGTCAGGGAACGGAACCTTGGAAACCTGACTGCAAGGACTATAAGCCGTTGAACGTCTATGGACAGACCAAGCTTGAGGGAGAGCTGGCAGTAGCCAATACCCTTGATAAATACTTCATAGTCCGTATCGCATGGGTATTTGGGTTAAATGGTAAGAACTTCATCAAGACTATGATCAATGTGGGGAAGACCCATGATGAAGTGAGGGTTGTCAACGATCAGATTGGTACACCTACTTATACATTTGACCTTGCCAGACTCCTCGTTGATATGTGTGAGAGTGAAAAGTATGGGTATTATCACGCCACCAACGAGGGAGGCTATATTTCCTGGTATGACTTCTGCGTTGAGTTCTATAAGCAGTATGGACTCAAAACCAGAGTGATACCTGTTACCACTGAGGAATATGGACTTTCAAAGGCGAAAAGACCATTTAATAGTAGATTGGATAAATCCAAACTTGTGGAGAATGGTTTTATACCACTTCCTACTTGGCAAGATGCTGTTAACAGGTACTTGAAGGAAGCGAAGCTTTGATAACGAGGGAGCTTAGTAAATCGAAATAGGGTAGTTGAGAAGAATGAATCTATTGCTTATTTAGTGCTCTTTCTACTTCTGATGCTATAATACTTTCAATATCAATAGATGCTAGAGTCCTTTTTGAATGTGTATAGAAAAATCTTCCTATCTTGGTTTTTCAATTTAAGACAGGAAGACATCACTAAGGATGAGAAATCGACTCTCAAGGTAATGGAAATAGCTTTTTTATCTCTTGAGTGCTTTCGTCTATTTCATATACCGTTATATCACGGAGTAGATGACCATAAGTTCCGACATAGTATTCTGCAAGAGTTTCTTGTCTTTTAGGATGTACTGACTTCTTTAGACACAGTATCTTCCTTACATTAGCGTCCATAAAGCTGAAATACAATACTGCTTCATTAATTGTTGATATTTTTGCTCTTGGTACATTGCCAGCTTTTGTCCAGGTATAATTCTTGCATTCGATGACAATAGATTTGTTTCCGTTTGCTAAATCAAAAGCATGATCTGTCTTTGGATGTCCGATGGGAATCTCTTCTTCTGGTTTCAAGGTTGTGTTTAGTTCTTTCTCGAGAATAGGTATAACTAAATCTCGGAAACCATCATCCTTCTTTTTGTTTGAATTACTCATGTTTCCTCCTTAAGCAATGACAATAACAGCGATATGGTTACTAAGTATGTGGACTATTCCTTTGGAAATAAAACTCAACTAAACAAATTATATCAAGTTAATTGGGGATGGCATTAGATAATTGATGGTATTTAGAAAGAATATTTTGAATAGCTTTTGAATGTTGGTTTTGTACCAAAATACTTTTAAGGAGTTATCTTTTTATATTTTTCTCTCAAAGATAGAGGCCTCTATCCCACGAACTAAGTGATTGACCTTATTTCTTGTTTTTGTGAGAGATGCTATATTAAATAACTACTTAATAAAACAGAGTTGCTTTTCTACTATTTCATATAATTTTCAAAAGTCTCGAATTGCACCGTGTTGGTGAAAACCTTTGATTCTGAGCAAGAATCACGGTTTTAGTCCCGATATCTCATGATTTTCGGATTATAGAAAACCAATTTCAGCAGAAACTTGACCTTTTCCAACGTTTCCTCTTCTGGGTTTGAGGCAATGAAGCTGAAGAAGTTCAGGTAGTCCTGTATGTCATCCCGATTGAATCCAGGGTGTGCCCTGAGAAACCTCTTCAGCA
>JALFYG010000172.1 GCA_022784805.1 Spirochaetales bacterium | reverse complement strand
CAGGGAATTCTGGGTCCACTGGATTGAAGACAACCTGGCTGTAGCGGGTGATGTTGGATCTATATTTCAGATACTGCCCAGCTGGCATGATGTGGTCTGTTGTGATCTTGTCGCCGACCTTGATCCATGCAGAGCCCTTTATCTCTTTAGGAAGCGGAGTATTCTTTGGTGGCTTTCCGATATTTGGTCCTCTCTTTATTTCCTCTCCGTTTTCATGAGGGAAGATAAACATAGAGTCGTCGATGATAAATGAGTCTGTATATTTTACGCTCTCAATATCAATGCCAGATTCCATAGGATTAGAAAGCTCACCCTTGACGGCGCTCCAAGCAGCTGTCTCTGGGCTCACAAGGTAAACCTGTGCGCTCTTAGTACCGCTTCTGCCTTCAAAGTTTCTATTGTTTGTTCTCAATGATACACTCTCTGTTCCAGGAGACTGATGGTTTCCGATACAGAAACCGCAGGCACTTTCAAGGATTCTTGCTCCAGCCTTTATAAGTGTCTCCAGAGTTCCGTCTTCAGTGATCATCTCGAGAACAGCACGTGAGCCAGGTGCAACTCCAAGGGAAACATTCTCTGCAATTTTCTTTCCTTCCAAAATCTTTGCAGCCTTTCTCAGGTCATAGTAACTGCTGTTTGTACAGCTTCCGATAAGAACCTGATTGACCTTCATACCCTTGAGGCTATCTACACTCTTGATGTTTCCTGGGGAGTGTGGGCAGGCAGCAAGAGGCTCGAGAGTTGAGAGGTCGATTTCATAGGTGTCGTCATAGACAGCGTCTTCATCAGCAGAGAGAGCTATCCAGCCCTCTTCCCTTCCCTGTCCCTTCAAGAAAGAGAGGGTAATTTCATCTGAAGGGAAGAGAGATGTAGTTACACCACACTCAGCACCCATGTTTGTGATAGTTGCCCTCTCAGGAACACTGAGAGTCTTTACGCCTTCTCCTGTGTACTCGAAGACTTTGTTTACGTTGCCATTTACACCATAGTGGGACAGAACCTTGAGTATCACATCCTTTGCTGTGACAAATGGTCTGAGTTTTCCCTTCAGAACAATGTTGACTACCTTAGGAGCAACCATAGTATAGCCGACACCTGCCATGGCAAGGGCTACATCCAAGCCACCTGCTCCGAAGGAGAAGGAGCCTACACCACCAGCTGTAGGTGTATGGGAGTCAGAACCTACAAGTGTCTTTCCAGGAAGAGCAAATCTTTCCAAGTGAACCTGATGGCAGATTCCATTTCCCGCTCTGGAAAAGATTACGCCTTTCTTATTGGCGACACTTCTCAAGTATTCATGGTCATCGAAGTTTTCAAAACCGACTTGGACTGTATTATGGTCAACATAGCTTACAGCAAGTTCGTTCTTTACCTTGTCCAAGCCCATAGCTTCAAACTGAAGATATGCCATGGTACCTGTTGCGTCTTGAGTAAGAGTCTGATCGATTTTGACAGTAATGGTCTCTCCTGCTTTAAGTTCACCATCCATCAGATGGGCGGAGAGAATCTTGTAACACATTGTCTTTCCCATATTTACCACCTTGAAAACAATTTACAGCTTTTCTTTTTTACGAACAAGGTACTTTAGGGATATAAAAATAAATCGGTGACCTTAAATTAGCCACCGACTATACAAAGGAGAACTATATCAGTAATTTTCAGCCAAATATCTGGCAACATAGATGCCGGAGGCCGAGGCATGGGAGAGGGAGTGGGTTACACCGCTGCAGTCTCCGATTACAAATAGTCCTTTGTGTTTTGTCTCAAGATTATTATCAATGGAGACTTCCATGTTGTAGAACTTGACCTCTACGCCATAGAGGAGAGTGTCGTCATTGGCGGTTCCCGGGGCAATCTTGTCCAGGGCATAAATCATCTCAATAATGCCGTCGAGGATTCTCTTAGGCATTACCAATGACAAGTCTCCAGGAGTAGCAGGGAGAGTAGGAGTAATGAAGCTCTTACTTATTCTCTTCTCTGTGGAGCGCTGTCCTCTTATAAGATCTCCAAAGCGCTGTACCATTACGCCTCCACCAAGCATATTGGAGAGTTTTGCAATGGATTCACCATAGGAGTTCGAGTCATTGAAAGGCTCTGTGAAGTGCTTTGAAACAAGGAGGGCGAAGTTAGTGTTCTCAGTCTGTTTCTCCTTATCCTCATAGCTATGGCCGTTTACTGTGACAATACCGTTGGTATTCTCAGTGACGACTGCGCCATATGGGTTCATACAGAAAGTTCTCACCAAGTCCTGGTACTTCTCTGTCTTATAGACGATCTTACTCTCATATAGCTCGTCTGTTATATGTTTGAAGATCTCTGCAGGAAGCTCAACTCTGACTCCGATGTCCACTCTGTTACTTCTTGTTTCGATTTCGAGTTCCTTGGAAACCGTCTCCATCCACTTACTGCCGCTGCGTCCAACACTGATGACACACTTATCAGCATCAAAGTCACCTTTGTTTGTGATGATATGGTAGCTTTCATCAGCTTTCTCAACGTGCTCTACCTTTGTGAGGAAGTGGAACTCCACCTTGTCTTTCAAATGGGAATATAAGTTTTCCAAGACCTCGTAGTTGATATCTGTGCCAAGGTGGCGCACTGATGCATCCAAGAGGTGGAGGCCGTTTCTCAGACACTCAGTCTTAAAGGAAGAGGAAGCTGTGGAATAAAGCTTAGTCTTTGAGCCTCCGTAACTGCAGTTAATCTGGTCTACATAGCGCATGAGTTCTATGGCTTCTTTCTTCCCGATATATTGATGGAGATTGCCCCCGAATTCATTGGTGATGTTGTACTTACCATCACTGAAAGCCCCTGCCCCTCCGAAGCCATTCATAATTGCACAGGTTGAGCAATGAATGCAGTGCTTGACCTTTACTCCGTCAATAGGACACTTCCTCTTCTCGAGAGGATTTCCAGCTTCCAAAACACAAATCTTAAGCTCTGGTTTAAGACGAACAAGCTCAAAGGCTGTGAAGATGCCTCCTGGGCCTGCGCCGATTATTGCACAGTCGTATCTCATATAATCTGCACTTTAAACAAAACACGACAAAAGAGCAATTATCTAGTTCCTACGTATCAGGAGGGTTATGGACTCAATAACTACTACGACTACTGATACCAGCGTAATAGTCAGCACAAGTGTTCTGAAAGAGAAGTACTGGTAGACAAAGCCGCCGATAAGGCTACCCAGGATAGTTCCGATTGTAAGAAGAACTTCATGTATGACCATTCTCTTATGTCTCTCTTTGGCGCCTTCTGCTCCATGGAATATGGAGAGATTATATGAAAGAGCAAATACTGCGCCATATAGAGCAAAAAGGAGTGCGAAGGAAGGAATAGAGTGGACACAAAGCATCAGGAATG